>USAP01000020.1 GCA_900552775.1 uncultured Eubacteriales bacterium
GTTGCGCTTCCCGATGAGACAGACGATTCTATTGATGAATTTGTAAATAAATATATATAATTGGAGGAAGAAAAATGAATGTATTGGCAATCGGCTGCCATCCCGACGACATTGAAATAGCATGCGCCGGCACAATGGCAAAATACGCTAAAGCAGGTCACAAAGTTACGGTTTGCCACGTTGCAAACGGAAACCTGGGTCATGAAATCATTCAGCCCGATGAACTGCGCGACATCAGAAAAAAAGAAGCTGAAGACGCAGGTGCGAAAATCGGCATTGAAGTTGTAAGCTGCGACATCGGCGACCTTATGGTTTATGAGGGTCAGAAAACTCAGCGTGATTTGGTGGTTGACGTTATAAGGACATATCAGCCCGATGTAATTTTCACCCACACGCCGCAGGACTACATGCCCGATCATGTTGCGGTTGCACGTCTTGTGTTTGACGCGTCTTTTGCGGCATCGGTTCCGCATTATAAAACCGGCGTTGCCGGCGGAGCGGAAATCACTCCCATATATTATATGGATACTTTGGCAGGTCTTAATTTCAACCCCACAGAGTATGTTGATATTTCCGATGAAATCGACACAAAAATAGATATGCTCGAATGCCATGACAGCCAGCTCCGCTGGATGCGTGACCACGATCATATAGACTTTGCGGAATGGGTTCGTTCCATTTCCAGATTCCGCGGCATACAAAGCGGAGTGCAGTATGCGGAAGGCTTCACCATGTGCTATGCTTGGCCTAAAGTAACTACAAAAAGGCTTTTGCCGTAAATTATAAAAATTTTTGGAGGTTTTTACAATGAATTTTATGGACACAGTAAAAGGTTCCAACCTTGAGGGTTTTTATCCCGCAGGCTGGGACATGGAAAAGATCGACAAGTGCTGCAGCAATGCTCCCGAGTCGGCTACAGAAAGACAGGATTTTTGGAACAAGGATTTCACACCCGTATCGTGCGACACTCTCGGTGAATTTGACACGCTTATGGGTCACGAAATAGCTCTTGAAATCAAAAAGGCAAAAGACAGAAACGAGAAAATCGCATTTATCCTCCCCGTAGGACCTATGGGTATGTATAAATGGGCTGTATATTTCCTTAAAGCATGGAACGTAAAATGCGACCATGTTTACTGCTTCAACATGGATGAATGGGCTGACAGCACCGGCACAACTCTTTCGGGCGATGATCCCGCAGCTTTCCAGAACGCTATGAAGGAAGCTTTCTACAATCCTCTCGGAGACCTCACAGTTCCCGAGTCACACAGAAACTTCGCAACAAAAGACAATCTTCCTACATATGCCGAAAAAATTGCAGCTCTCAAAGCTGAAGGCGCTAAACTCGTTTTGGTATACGGCATAGGCAGAATGTGCCACATTGCTTTCTGGGAACCCACATTCGGCGCTGAATTTGACAGTGACGAAGAATGGAAAAAGCAGACTCATCGTCTCGGTGCAAAGCTCCATCCGCTTACAATTGAGCAGAACGCTATAACAAGCTTTAAGTCGAGAACAACACTTGTTCCCTGCTTTGCAAATACAATCGGACCCGGTCTCTTTCTTCAGGCTGACTATGCTATCGGCGGTGCCGATGGCGCGCTTTCAAGAGGAATGCAGTGGCAGGGTATGAGCTTCTGGATGACGCTTCGTTATGCACCCACACGTCATATCACGTCATCATACATTCCCACACTTCCGGGCAAACTCTTCTTCCTCAAAGAACTTGCAGGTCCTTTGAACGCAGAGTGCAACTAAAAGACGTTAAAGCCGGAGCTTTTAAAAAGCTCCGGCTTTTTGATTTGGGTGTACACATGTACGCTGACATGCGAAGTTTGTAATGCCCTGTTACGGTACTATGTGCATCATTGCATTCGGATTCATGCCGCCGTTCTCATTATACATATTATATCCGTGACAGTCGATATTCATTCTTTCCGTAAAGCTTGGAGTAACAATCATTCTTCCCCTTTCATCAATAAATGTTGTTTGATCGTATTCCTTGTTGTAATAGTCAGCCGTTTCACCGTCAATGATCACCTTGGTTGAGCCCGGCGCAAACACATAGGTCGAGCCGCGGTATGTAACGGTTGCCGTGCGGTCGGATTCGTTCCACACTATATCCGCACCGAGCTTTTCGCAAAATTCTCTAAGCGGCAGCCATAAATGCTCTTTAATATAGGGCTTAATTGTAAAAGGCTTCAATCGGTTGTCGATTTCGATTTTTTTGGAGTTTGAAACACCGTCTGCCGGGTATTCTGTATCATTTACAATTATGCTTTTGATTTCATCGGGTTTGATGATTCTTTTTGCCCATGCACGAAAATGCCCTACATTTGCTTCAATATTGCTGCCGTCTTGTCTGTATAACTGATTAAAGGTCTTAATTTCACCGTTTTTCATTCTGAAATAAAAGTAATTTGTACGAATGCCGCACCAATCGCAAACATTTTTCTCGGTTACGGGATAGCTTAATTCAATGGATATCGGATTATATTGAACCCCAATATTATCAAATTTAAGCGTCTTTGTTTCTATATTGCTTTCCATGGGGATAAAAATTTTGGGAGAGCCTTTTATTTTGTTTGTGCAGATATAAAAATCAATCTTATCTTTGTTATCAATCGAATTGCATTCCAAAACAAAATATCTCTTTCTTTCGGTATCAAATTTTTTGTTCAGGGAACCGGTTGAGAAGCCGCTCCTGTAAGCCTTGTCATAATCAACCGGACCGAATCCGATTGTATCCATATCCCAAAAAGTGCTGTTTCCTCTTTCGTCAACGGCATTAAATTCAGCGATTGCCGCGTCAGTTTGTGCTTCGATTGAGAAAATAACAACAGCCTGTTTTTCCGCAACCAGGTATTGCTCAAGGGTGAGCGTATAGTTTTCATCGCTTACACTTTGTTTTTCCGTTTTTACAAAGTCCGCCAAATACGATGTATCACCGCTGAATACTTCATCAAAAAACTCGTTGCTCATTGCTGCGGCACATACAGATGCTGCAATCGTAAACGCCATTAAAACAGCCATTGCAGCCGTTCCTTTTTTTCTTATTTTTTTACTTGCTATCAGAGTAAGTCGCTTTTTCATACCTTTTTTACCTCCAAAAAATGTTGTTGTCATATATGATTTTTTTTGATTTTGTGTTTTTAGAAATTTTATCAGCATTTCCCCGTAAAACACTCTCGTTTCGTATGCCTTTCCTTTAATCACTTTTTCATCGCAAGCCGTTTCGCCGTCAATTTCTATTGCCCGTGCCATAATATAAGCAAAAGGGTTATACCAGTTGAGCGATATAAAAATTAACGTGATAAGCTGATACAAAATATCTTTTCGTTTGTAATGTATCAACTCGTGGCGAAATATAAAATGCAGCTCATCATCTGAAAACTCGTTTTCGCTTAATATGATAAACGGGTGAATAATTCCCACAAGCATAGGCGTATCGGCAGCAGAAGAAACCCTTACCGGTATATCGGAAGTGATTTTAAGCTTTTGCTTTTCCGACTCCAGAATGTCGGCTGTGCTTTCATCACAAAGCGGTGATGATATTCTTTTCACCGCCCTTTTGAATGAAAAATATCGTTTTATATGCAAAATCAAAAACAGTACTGCACCGATTAGCCAGATAACACTTAAAATCAGTTTCACATCAATCGGTGTTTTGTATTTTACCGTAGCTGTCGTTTCTTCCGATGGTGGATTTTCGGCTTGTCCGCCGTTATTTTGTTTAACGGGTACGGTTTTCGTAACCGTTTGCTGCGGCAGCTTTTGTTCATACCAATTACGAATATCTCTTGTTTCGCTTTGTATGTCCATTATCACAGGCGATATCGGAATTTTATAGCTTATACCGAGTTTTCCGAACGGTATCAGAAAAATAAGCATAACCGCAAGCCACGAATAGTATCGAAAACCTGCCGTGTACCTTCTCATAACCGGCTTTGTAAGAGCTAAAAGCAAAATAATTACAACCGAAAATTTAATTGATGAAATTGCATTTTGCTCAAAAATTTGTTTTATAATTTCTGTCATTTTCTCTTTTCCTTAAACATTTTTTCAAGCTCCGAAATATCCTCATCGCTTATTTTTTTGCTGTCAAACAATGCTCTCATTAAATTTGTGACGGAATTTCCGTGCATTTTTCTTAAAAACCGTTCGCTTTCAAATTCGACATAATCTTTTTCGGCAACAAGCGGCGTATAAATATATTCTTTTCCCCGTTTGCCCTTTGCAATGTATTCTTTTGCTATCAGCCTGTTGATAAGCTTTTGAACGGTTTGCTGCGTTCGAGCGGCATTGCTTTCTTCATCAATAATTCGTTTCACCTCACTTGTGGATATGGGACACTCATTATGCCATATCACTTTCATAATTTCGAGTTCCGCGTCCGGAAGTCTTTTTTCAAAGTTTTTCAAGATAATTACCTCACTTTCTACGACTGATGTCGTATTACAATTTTATTATACACTACAAGTGTCGTATTTGTTAACGTATTTTTTAAAAAATTTTTTTAAATCTATTGATAAACTTATATAACAGCGTTATACTATATCCGAAATGTAACACTGTTATATCGGAGGTTTGCCGTTATGAATAAATCCGAAAATTGCGAAAATCAAATATACAATTCCGTTACCTGTTGAAGCATAATTGTGCTGACTAAATTCCTGTTTAACTTTTTCTCCCCTTGTATACCACCAATACAGAGAATAAAACGGTACAAAAATTAAACATAACATTTCTCCCGTACAGCTCGTTGTATTCTTTTGTATTGAACGAGTATTTTTTACAAGTAAATACAACCAATATATCCCGTATATTCCGAATGTTATTATTGATAGTAATATACATACGACTATGCTTCTTTTGTTAATTTGAATCATTATAATACCTCTTTTCTTTCTTCTAATTATTTGGAAATGTCAATAAAAGTGCAGTCGAAATTTACCCCAAATTTCTGAAACTAATCGAAGACTTTAAAAACGAGATTGCAAAGATAGAGAATATCGATAAAACTATCAAAGATAGAAAAAAGGCAATGCTTGAAAACGCAAATCTGCTTGATAAGATACTAAGTGAAAAGGAGCTGAGTCACACAAATTTGTGTTTGCTGATAGAAAAAATTATCATTCACGAAGATGAATACGGACTCCGCCTTGAAATGCACCATTCCTTGAAAAGAGCTATACGGATGAAATTGGTATGATATGCAAGGACGATTACGAGGAAGTGTCTGCCTGACAAATAACAGGCACGAAAAAAGCTTACAGTCAAATCCTGTAAGCTTTTTGTCGGTGGTGCGGATGAAGACGAGGCGTAAGCAAAACAATCCGGTGAATTGTTTTGTAGCCGAGAGTCCCTTCCAAAGAATACGAGCCATAGGCGAAGTATGATTTGAAAGTTGAGTTATAAGGCAATGTAAAAAGCTTGCAGGAACAAATCCTACAAGCTATAAAGTGGTGGTGCGGATGAAGGGACTTGAACCCCCACGATAAAATCACTAGATCCTAAGTCTAGCGCGTCTGCCAATTCCGCCACATCCGCATATTGTTTCAATCTTTATAAAAAAGATCATTGAAACAACACTTAATTAATTATATCATGTTTTAGTTATTTTTGCAAGAATTTTTTTCATGTTTTTTCAAATCATTTTATAAGATACGCAAGCGCCTCGCACACCGTTCTGACCGGATGCACTTTAATATCGCGTTCTTCTTTTGCGGCACGCGCATTTTCTTTCGGAAGAACAATTTCCGTAAAGCCCATTTTGCGGCATTCGGCTATTCTCTTTGGGATATTTGAAATTGAACGCAGCTCACCCGTAAGGCCCGCTTCACCCATAAACACCGTTTCATCGGGAATCACCATATTTCTGAGACTCGAAGCAATCGCAGCCATAACGGCAATATCCGCAGCCGGTTCATCTATTTTGAGTCCGCCGACAATGTTTACATATACATCGGAATTGGAAAGATGCAGTCCTACTCTTTTTTCAAGCACGGCAATAAGAAGATTAAGCCTTCCAAGGTCAAATCCCGAGGTCATTCGGCGCGGAATTCCAAAGCTTGTAGGAGCAACAAGCGCCTGAATTTCCGCCATAATAGGTCTTGTTCCTTCCATTGTGCAAAAAACAGCGGATCCCGATGCTCCGTCAGGTCTTTCTGACAGGAGCATTGCAGAAGGATTTTTTACCTCGCGAAGTCCCTTGTCGCACATTTCAAAAACACCTATCTCATTTGTTGAGCCGAATCTGTTTTTAACGGCTCTTAAAATTCTGTAGCTCTGCCGTCTCTCACCCTCAAAATACAAAACACAGTCCACCATATGTTCAAGAACACGCGGTCCTGCAATCGCCCCGTCCTTTGTAACGTGGCCGACAAGGAATACAGCCGTACTTCCGCTTTTGGCAAAATGCATAAGGCGCATTGTAACTTCACGCACCTGTGAAACGCTGCCCGACGCACTTGAAACATCTGCCGTGTACATCGTCTGAACCGAATCCGTTATAACGGCTGCCGGAGACAGCTTTGCGGCATGCAGCAAAGCCGCGTCAATATTTGTTTCACTTAAAATATAAAGATTGTCGCTTTTTACCCCTAGTCTGTCAGCGCGAAGTTTAAGCTGCTTTGCCGATTCCTCACCCGATATGTACAATACGCTGCCGTAGCTGCAAAGCGCATTGCAGATTTGCAGCAGCAAAGTTGATTTGCCTATTCCGGGTTCACCCCCGACAAGCGTGAGCGAAGCGGGAACAATTCCGCCACCCATTACGTTGTCAAGTTCCGACACACCGGTTTTTATACGTATATCATCGGTTACCGAAATATCCGAAAGCAGCGACGGCTCACCGCCCGAGAGAACCGCCGCGGCACTTTTCTTCTGCGGCGCCGCCGGCTGAACAGCCTCCTCCGCAAACGTATTCCAGTTGTTGCATGAGGGGCATTTACCAAGCCATCTGCCTGTTTCATAACCGCACTCGCTGCAAACATACACAGTTTTTGTTTTCATGTTTTTCACCCTTTTTAATAGCTTATGGAGCTTCCTCCTATAAACTCTCTCATGATCGACATCGGCGGCACAAATCGTGCATCCGTCGGTTCAAAATAAGACAAAAGTTCCAAGAGGCTTTTGCATTTTTCGCGGTGATCGCCGTCTTTTTTTAACGCCTCGGAAAGAAGCGGTTCCGCCACAGGACGGTACAGCGCCCACTCGTAAATATTTGATGAATTGAAAATAACATCCGCCTGATTTTCATATGGGAAAATGTATTTCACTTCTCCTCTTGTAACGCTTTTCCACATATCTATTGTTTTCTCCGCGCTTGTATTTCTGAAACTGTTGTCGCGTATAATGCGGCGCAGCAAACGTGTGTCTGTAGGAGAAATCGGATTTACGTTATCAAAACACAGTGAAGTTAAAGCACTGCAATAAACTTTATAAACATAATCCGAGCGCACACCGAGCAAAAGGCGTTCATTAAGTGCGTGAAGCCCTTCGATTATTACAACACTTGACGGCTTTAAGCACATCTTCCGTGTAATTTCACTTCTTTTTCCGCGCATAAAATCATATTTTGGCACATTTATTGTTCTGCCCTCCGTAAGAGCCTCCATATGCTCGGAAAAAAGCGCCACATCAAGTGATTCCAGCGTTTCAAAATCGGGTTTACCGTCTTCATCGAGAGGAGATTTGTCCGCATCGATAAAATAATCATCAAGAGAAATAACCTCAGGAGTTATGCCGTTGGCGCGCAAGTGAAGCAACAGTCTGTTTGCAAATGTGGTTTTTCCCGATGACGAAGGACCGGCTATAAGAATAATCTTTTTATGAAGAATTTCGCTTTTCACCGTATCGGCTATTTCGGAAATTGCTTTTTCGTGAATTATTTCGGCAATATTTATTATATCGGCAGTATTTCCGCATTTAATTGCACGGTTAAGCTCAAATACGTCGGAAATCCCCGTTATCTCGTTCCATGCGCGATAATCGTTTATTGTCTGTATAATCTTTTTTCCCCATGTAAAAGGAGGAAATTTACCGTCATACCCCGGATGCGGATATCGCAGCAAAATGCCCGTTTCAAAAGGCATAATGTCAAATTCGGAAAGACAGGAAGCACTTTCCTCGGTTTCTCCGTAAACGCTGTAATATCTGCCCATATCCTCAAAAAGCCGCACATTTTCACGCGGCGTATAAATTATTTTCTCCGCAAGTTCCGGATTTGTCTCCGAAAGCAGACGCGACGCTTCTTCCTTTGTAACTTCAAACGATTTAAGCTTAAAGTCTGCCTTTATAAGCTCGCGCATTTTTGATTTTATTTCTTCCGTCCTGCGTCTTGTTATACGCATATTTTTAAATTCAACATAAGTTGAGCGGTTCACAGACTGATGAACGTCTATATCGGCATCCTTGTACAGTCTGTTAAGAGCAGCCATAAGCACAAGCAGCAAACTCTGCCGATATTTTCTGTATCCTTCGTCAGTCATATAAGGAGCTTTTCCCATATTGCCGTCACCCCCTGATTAATTTTGAAATTTCGGATTTTCTTTTTATTATTTCATCAAACTTATTTATATAATCATCTGCATTTTTAAAGTTGAAAATACGTTCTATTCGCTTTCCGAGAACAATTTTTGTAACCGCTCCGGCGCCGAGCGCAACGACATGGCTGCCGTCGCTCATGGTGTCTATATTGTAAATACATTCGCGTCCCGGCTTTGCATATCCTACATTTTCAAGATTTCCGAGAGTTGATTTCTGTTTATATAAATAATACGGATTGTAGCCGGTTTTGCGGCACATTTTCTGCGCCGTCTCCACCATACGGGATATTTCTTCCGCCGATGTGTCGTATTTCCACACGGAGCGCAGCCGGCTCGCTCTTTTTATATACAGAGTATGTACCGTTATATTTTCCGGTGACAGTGCGGAAATTTTTTTCATGGTATCTTCAAAATCCGAAGGTTTTTCATTCGGAAGCCCGGCTATAACATCACAGTTTATATTGTCAAAACCCATGCTCCGCGCCAGGTCAAACGCATCGAGAAAGTCTTTATACGTGTGGTTTCTTCCTATGATTTTAAGCGTTTTGTCCGACGTCGTCTGCGGATTTATGCTTATTCTGCCGATGCCGCCTTTTTTTATGGCTGAAAGTTTTTCGCAAGTTACGGTATCGGGTCTGCCCGCTTCAACCGTATATTCTTCGCAGCGCGTCAAATCTATACTGCTTTGCACCGCATCAAAAAGCTTTGTAAGATTTTCCGGCGAAAGCGCCGTGGGTGTCCCGCCTCCGAAATACACACTCCTCACATTCATTCCGAGATCTTTTATTATTTCTCCGGTACATGCAATTTCAGTGCACAGCTTTTCCGTATATTCGTCCGCATATTTTATCATTCTGCCGGCATCATGCGAAACAAAAGAGCAGTATATGCACCTTGTCGGGCAGAACGGAATTCCTATATAAAGCGAAATATTATTGTCATCTTTTGAAACCAATCCGCGCTCGGCTTTTGCCACAAGCAGCGCCAGCTCAATTTTTTCATCACTTACAAGGTATCTGTTTTTAAATATGCTGCGTATTTCATCTTCGCTCACGCCGTTTTCAAGCATTTCCAAAATCGGTTTTGCAGGCCTTATTCCCGTGAGAATACCCCACGGTGCAGGAAGATTTGAAATTTTTTTTGCGGCTTCATATGCCGAAAGCTTTATAAGATCTCCCGTATCTTTCTTGGTGCGGCAAACGGCGCGGCGCTCTGCCGCGGCAGTGTGCCCTTCGTATTCCATGATACAGAGAGCCTTTGTTTCTCCGTTTTCCTCGAAAATTTCGCTTTTTAAAGTAAGCTCTTCATGCTTTGGGAAAAACAGGAGACCTATCTGCTCGGCTTCATATTTAAAAGTGTGATTAAGAAAGAGCTGCATACGGGTTATGCTCCTTTTCAAATCCTATTTCCGTTGTCTCTCCGTGCCCCGGGAAAACACGCGTATCTCCGGGCAATTTCATAAGCTTTTTTACGGAATCAAATATGGTTTTTTCGTCTTCGGGCTCATATCTGCCTATGGTCATATGAAAAAGCGTGTCTCCGGAAAAAAGTGCTTTTCCGCATAAAAGACAAACGCTCCCCGGCGAATGACCGGGCGTTTCAATTACGCGAAAATTCATGCTGCCTACAGACACAATGTCACCCTCTCCGTATGTTTTGTCATATTCTGTCTTTTCGTGCGTAAACCCAAAAAGCGCCGCCATGCTTTTTTTCGTGTCAGAGAGGCATGGCGCATCGTTTTTATGAATATATACGGGAGCCGAAAAGGCTTTTGTCAAATCATTTACGGCAATTATATGGTCAAAGTGCCCGTGCGTTAAAAGTACGGCACGCACGGAAAGTCCTTCGCATTTTTTAATTATTTCTTCGGCACATCCGCCCGGATCTATAACGGCGGCATCTTTTCCGTCCGAAACTATATAGCAATTTTCTCCCAATTCATTTGTTTCAATTTTAAAAACTTTCAATTTAATCTCCATTCCGCCTTGCACCGACACAGACAGTAATTAAAATCTCTTATCAGCAAGGCAAGGAATGATAAGTGATTTCGCACGGACTTTTCAATTTTTCCGAAGGACTTACTGATGCGAGCGCAAAACATTATAAACTCCGGGAATCGTATAAAGCCTTTTTATGATATTTGAAAGCTGAGACGTGTCTCCGACTTCTATAGTAACATCTATAACCGCGAGATTTTTCTTTGTTATCCTCATGTTAAGTGCGCTTATTGAGAGCTTATAGTCATTCAGCGCCATGGAAACATCCGCAATAATACCCGGACGGTTTGTGGACATAACCTGAAGATCGCACATGTATTTGCCTGCCGCCTCATCAACCCAGTGGCAATTTATGATGCGCGCCTTCTCATCGTCCGTAAGCTTATCTTCGCGCACGTTTATGCAGTCTCTGCGGTGAACGCTGACGCCTCTGCCCTTGGTTATAAAACCTATAATATCATCGCCCGGAAGCGGCGTGCAGCAGCGCGACACACGCACAAGGCAGTTATCTATTCCTTCAACCTCAATCGTTGAACCTGGCTGCGGTTTCTTGGGCGGAGTTATTTCTGCCGTTGCCGCCGGTTTTTCAGGCTGAAGTTCTTTGTTATATTCGCGCAGTCTTGATATAAACTTATGTGCCGGCATGGTTCCGTAACCCACCGCGGCATACATATCATCGGCGCTTGCAAAGCCGTAGCGTTTTAAAGCCTGATCGAGGTATTCTTTTTTGAAGAGCGAAGTCATATTAAGCGAGAGACGTTTTGCCTCATGCTCAATCATTTCCTTGCCCGCTTCAATATTTTCGGTGCGGCGTTCCTTTTTAAACCAGTGATTGATTTTTGAACGCGCCTGAGATGTTTTGCATATATTAAGCCAATCTCTGCTCGGGCCGTGAACACTTGAGGACGTTAAAACTTCAACTATATCGCCTGTCTGAAGTTTATAGTCAAGCGGCACAATCTTTGAATTTACCTTTGCACCCATCATTTTGTTTCCGACGGCACTGTGTATTGCAAATGCAAAATCTATGGGGGTTGCGCCGGCAGGAAGATTTATTACATCTCCGCGCGGAGTGAAAACGAACACTTCGTCCGCAAAAAGGTCTATTTTCAGAGAACGCATAAATTCTTCCGCATTGTCCAGATCCTTTTGTATTTCGAGAAGCTGTCTTATCCACGCAAGTTTTGAATCTGTTGCCGTTTCGCGGTTGCCCGTTATGCCCTCTTTGTATTTCCAGTGCGCCGCAATACCTTTTTCCGCCGTCTGATGCATTTCAAACGTTCTTATCTGAATTTCGCACGGCTGACCTTCGGGGCCTATAACAGTTGTATGCAGCGACTGATACATATTCGGCTTCGGCATCGCAATATAATCTTTAAACCTGCCCGGCATAGGCATATAAAGTTCATGCACCATACCCAAAACGGCATAGCACTCGTTTATTGTATTTACAATCACGCGCACGGCAAACAAATCGTAAATTTCGTCTATAGACTTGTTCTGGGCGTACATTTTCCTGAATATGCTGTAAATGCTTTTTGCCCTGCCCGAAATCTGAAATTCTATGTTCATTTCGCGAAGTTTTTCGGAAATTGTTTTGATTATATCCGAAATGTACTGCTCGCGTTCCGATTTTTTCTTCTTTATGCTTTCCGCAATTTCATAATACGCAACGCTGTCAAGGTGGCGGAGTGCCAAATCTTCAAGTTCGCTTTTAATTGTAGAAATACCTAAGCGGTGCGCAAGAGGCGCATAAACCTCAAGAGTTTCTCGCGCTTTAAGTCTCTGTTTTTCGGGAGACACGTTTTTAAGCGTGCGCATATTGTGCAGCCTGTCGGCAAGTTTTATCAGAATAACGCGGATATCTTTTGCCATTGCAAGAAACATTTTGCGCAGCGATTCTATCTGCTGCTCTTCCTTGTTTGTAAACTGGATTTTGTCAAGCTTTGTTACACCTTCGACAAGCATGGCAACATTGTCGCCGAAGCGCGCCGCAACCTCCGAATAGTCGCTTTTTGTATCTTCTATAACGTCATGCAGAAGCCCTGCCGCAATAGCTTCGGAATCAAGCTGCATATCCGCAAGAATATAAGCCACCTCCAGAGGATGGCTGATATAAGGCTCGCCCGACTCCCTTTTCTGGTCTCCGTGCATCTCCTTGGCATATTCATAGGCTTTTTCAACAAGCTCTGTATTCGCGTCCGGATTTACTGATTTAATTTTGTCTATAAGCTTTTCTATGGTAATCATCGTTTTCTCCAATTATGTCTACAAGCTGAAATTGCGGGGAAACATTTCCCATAAATTCATTTTCTTCGAGATAAGCCGCAAAAGACACGGTATCTCCTTTTTTAGCCGTATCGGCAAAGTCACCCATTGCAAAACCTATTGCCGAAAACTCTTTTCCGTTTTTAATAATTTTTAATATCAAATGCTTTCCGTCACGGCTTTTTTTTATTGCCGATACTTTTGCCGAAAGCACCGCAAATACGGGTTTTGCATTGCCTGTGCCTATAGGCTCGAGTTTTGTAAGTTCTCTGCACAGTCTCAGCATATTGCCTTCGCACGAAAGGCGGCAATCTATATTCACCGTCGGAATAAGATCTTCATCGTCCATATTCCCGTCCGCAAAAGCATTTATTCGTTTTTCAAATTCATCAATATTGTCTTTTGGCAGCGTAAGACCCGCCGCCAGATCATGTCCGCCGAATTTAGTGAGGATATCGCGGCAGGAGCAAAGCGCGTCATAAAGATTAATTCCGCGTATCGCACGCCCCGATCCTTTTGCGGTGCCGTCCTCCGAAACGGAAAGTAAAATAACGCTTCTGTGGTACAAGTCCGCTATTCTCGAAGCCGTTATGCCTATAATCCCGGGGTGCCAGTCTTCATGCGCCAAAACGATAATGCGTTTTTCGCTTTTTTCGCCTTCTTCTATCATTTCCACAGCTTCGTTAAAAATATTCTGCCCGATTTCCTTGCGGTGTGAGTTTTGTGTGTCAAGCACCCGGGCCATTTCATATGCCTCTGCCTCATCGTCACAGCACAAAAGATTAAGCGCAGTGCGCACATCGCCTATTCTGCCTGCCGCGTTAATGCGCGGCGCTATCATAAACCCGATGTGACCTGCGGAAACGCTTTCTTTTTTTATTGCCGACACATTAAAAAGTGCATCAAGCCACGGAATTTTCGCCGTCTGCATTTTTTGGAGTCCTATTCTTGCAAGCTCGCGGTTCTCGTTTTTCAGCGGAACAACGTCAGCAATTGTTGCAAGAGCCACATATTCCGCATAATCGCGCAGAGGCTTTTCCGCCCCGCCGCTTAAAGCACATATAAGTTTAAAAGCAACTCCGGTTCCCGAAAGTTCGCTGTAAGGATAGCGGCAGTCGCACTGTTTCGGGTTTATAACGGCGTTCGCCTGCGGCACCTCGGCGCCGCAGGCATGATGGTCGCATATTATAATGTCCAAGCCGAGTTCTTTTGCAAGAACCGTTTCCGGTATTGCGGTTATGCCCGTGTCCACCGTGACTATAAGCCGCGTTCCGCTTCCGGCAATTTTCCGGACGGCTTCGGCATTTACACCATACCCTTCCGTCTCCCTGTCGGGAATATATATATCCGCATTTCCCCCGCGGCTTTTAAGATAACGAAAAAGCATTGATGATGCCGAAATTCCATCCACGTCATAGTCGCCGTAAACCGTTATTTTATCTCCGTTTTCAAGAGCTTTTTCAAGCGTTTCAACACCTTTTTCCATGTCCTTCATCAAAAAAGGATCATGCAAAAGCTCTGCACTTCCGTTTAAAAAGCTGCCGCTTTCACGGAGGTCTATGCCGCGGTTGAGCAGCACTGCGGCAAGAACCTGAGAAATTTTGTGTTTTGCCGCAAGCTTTCTTACATCTTCGCCCGAAAGTCCGTCGCAAAGATAGTTCCATTTTTTATCCATAAAATAAGTTATACCCTCTGTTAATAATTTTCGGATTTAAGTTTTTCAACATACGCTTCATATGAAGGCTTGCTTGCTATAAGCGAGTTTCTTATCGCCGTTGTTTTCTCGTTTGTGTATCCCCATATAACATTTACGGGAAGTCCTGCGCAGTTTTGGTGAATAAACTTTGAATCCTCCGCAAAAAGTCTTATGCATCCGTGTGACGCAGGCTGACCGATAACCTTATAGCCAGTGCGGCTTAAGCTTGCGTAATAATTTCCGTTTAAAGGAATCGAGTGAAAGCAAACATCGCCGGCAATGCTTGAAGCGTATAAAACATAGCAGTTATAGCGTGAGAAGTAATACCACTTTCCGCCTATAGGCGTAACTTTAAAACTGCCGCACGGCGTGCTGCCGTTGACGCCCGTACTGCAAAGCATATATCTCACCGGCTCAACGGTGCCCCATGGGCTTTTGCCGTATACCGTAATAAGCTGTGCAGCCTGGTTTACCTCAAGGCTTGTAACTGTGTAATTTACTTCGGGCATGTAAAGCGTTATCTGTCCCGGTGCATAGTCGGGTTTAACCTCGTAATATCCGCCCGTGTAGCCTATAACCGATGCGTACGGCTCTGCCGGAACCATAACCGCTCCGTTTGCGGCAATGTAAGGCGCCGGATTGTCATATGCAACGCCGCCCACAAAAAGGTTTCTGTATCCTATGCCCTGCCATATTGATCTGTCTCCGAAATTGACATATACAGAGTTGTCGCGCGTATCATGATTTACATAGCAGCGGAAAACCACGCCGAAATCGTCAAGCGACATGTACATAACCCCGTCTTTATATTCCGCCTGGTATTTACCCTGTTTCCACTCTCCGTCCGTTATGTACCAGGGCGAAGCGTTGTGAATCGTAACCGAAAGCCCGTCCTTTTTAATTATTGCCGCGCTTGCAGCCGTGCACATCGCCGCAAAAATCAAAG
>USAP01000021.1 GCA_900552775.1 uncultured Eubacteriales bacterium
ATTTACGTCAAACTTAATAAAGATTCGCCCCTTGCGGCTTTTGCCTGAAACCTCTTTCAAAAAGGCTCTCCCTTTGCCTCGCAGACGGATTTTGTCGCCCTCGCAAACCGCTTTGTCGCACTTTGTCACTATTTCATCGTTTAAAGCAACTTTCATGGCGCCTATTGCCTCCGCCGCCGTACTCCTGGAAATTGAAAAAGCCGCGGAAACCGCATTGTCAAGCCGAAGAGACGCCACCGTATCGCAAACTTCTTTTACGCTCAGCTTCGGCACATTTACCTCACCGAGCGACAGCACGCGCGCGGAAAGTTTGTGTCTGCCAGCCTTTTCAAAGCTTTGCAGCAAAAAAGTTTCCACATCGCGGAATATAAAAATCTGTGCCGAATTTTCCAAGACAAGTATGTCGCCGATATTTGCACGCGTTATTCCGAGTCCCATCAGAGCTCCGAGATAATCTCTGTGTGAAACCGTCTCCCTCGGACTGTGCGAAACCTCAAGTATTTCCATGTAATCCGCAAAGCAGTCTTCCGCATAATCGGGCAAAAAGAACAAAGCCTTTCTCTCCGCATCTTCAAATCCGCCGAAAAGCTCCGCACGCACCGAAAATCCGCGCATCATGGCGCGCACTGCCGTCTGCTCCTTTAAATCCAGAAAGCCGCTGTGCGTTACAATGTTTCTTTCAAAGCATCTGTTATGTAAATCCGCAATGTGCGCCTCAAAATAATTACCGTCCGTATTTTTCTTCAAAATGTATCACCTTTTAAATTTATCTTATTTACATTATAAAGCAGTAAGAGCAAAGCGTCAACACTTTATTTTTACACACCGGGGGATGTTAAAAAAGTTGCTTTTTAACATCCCCTTTCCCCGTCTTATTTTTCCATTCCGAACATAGTTTTAAGTATATTTCTTAAAAATTTGGGCGCTTTAATAACTTTAATTTTCATAAATATCTTCCTTTCTTAATTTCCGCTGAAAAAGCACCAGCCCACGCCAATCAGAATAAGTGCTTCCAGTATTGCCAGAATCCAAAGCGGCAGCACGGCGGCAGTGAGCGCTCCGAGCGCAAATGATAAAATAATCACACCTATTGCTCTCCTTTTTCCGCACATACAAAAAGCCCCCTTCGAATACAATATTTTTAAGCTTAATATATTGTATTCAAAAGGGGGATAAAAAGTGACAGTGCCGCTCACGCCTGTTCACTTTCAAACGCAAACAAGCATTGCGTTTGGTTGCATTTCTACCCTCATATAGGAATAAAAAGCCACGTACACGCCGCGGCTTTTTATAATTTTATCCGCTTTCAATAATGTGTCGTAGAGGATGTACGCGTTCCGCTCGTTTTGTTTCCCCAACACCACACGGCAATTCATGCCGTCCGAGCGGCTCACTCCTCATGAAATCAGCTCAAAAGTCACATTTGGAGTATCCTTATGAACATCGTCAAAAATTTCGAGCATATCTTTGCAATATTCTCTCAAATCGTCGGGCAGGGACGTAAAGCCGTATATTTCTACTTTGATTTTTTCTCCGTCTGACCATAAATATCTCAGGCAGTCCCAAAGCGCGTCCCGGTTTTCGCCGTAATACTCCGGCAAGCCGAATTTTGTTTTTAATATCCGGTGTATTTCGCCCAAGTATTTACACCCCGTAAAATCAAGGATTACGGGGTTTTCTTTTATCGGTTTGAATGAGTTTCTTTTATAGTTTTCTTCGTAATTCATGCGGTTACTCCTCTGTTGCACAGCCTGTGATTTGGCGCTTTTAAAACCGCCCTGCAATTTTTGCATAGCTTCCGATAATTTTTAAGTTATTATTTATTCAGGTAATCACAGGCAGACAAAAATGTTCCGGCGCTCCAGCCCATCATGGGAGGCATAGTGCTTTGGCGGACAACATTCAGGCTGCCCTCAAGCACATTATATTTTTCCCAAAGCCTTCCTGTCTCGGCAAAGGTTTTTTCAACAAGAGAAATGTATTTCGAGGCAATCAGGCGGGCGATATCTTTAAATCCGTACTTATCCAAGGCCGTAAATGCAATATGGTGCATACATGCCCAGCCTATGGGATAATTCCATTGGTGAGTGCCGGGAAAATCATTTTTCTCGCAGGTAAAAAGGCCAAAAGGAGCTATCAGACGGTCAAGCTTTTCCACTGCCGCTTTAGCCTGAGCCTCACTTGCCATGCCGCAGAACATGGGGTACAGAGAGGCAACGGAGAATATTGTGCTTTTAGCGCCCGTCTTAAAATTCAGGTCCATAAAAATTCCGCTTTCATCAAGCATATATTTTTCCATGAGCTTCTGACGTTTTTCGGCACGCTTAATCCATTCGGCTTCTTCTCCTCTGTCAAGCTCTTTTGAAAAAAAGGACATATTTGTCTCAAAAGCATACATAAGTGAGTTCAAATCAACGGGCGCGTAATTATATCCCTCAAAGCCCCAGCGCGGATTCGAGTCCCAGCCGCTTTCGCACACAACGAGGTAATGATGCGCAATATCAAAAGCAGAGCCTTCCGGCATCACGGACACACGGCTTGCATAATCCTCTGCCAGCTCCTCCGCTTCCTCGGGCTGCGGCACGGGGTTATAAAAATTAAGACCTGTCGGCAAAATGCGTTTTGTATTCCAGAAGTCATACTCTTTTTTCAGCGTTTCATATGCGCTCGAAAGCCACACTTTATCGTTATAATATTTATAAATGTCGCGTACCATGACGGATAAAAACGGCGGCTGAGAACGGTCGAGAAAAAAAGTTCTGTTGCCGTTGGGATAATAACCGTATTTATTTACCATGTAAAGCATGTTGTCTGTGTTGTTTTTTGCCAGCATTGCTTTTCCGTCCAGAATAAGACCTATATTTGTAAAATATGTATCCCAATAATAAAGCTCGTCAAAATGACCTGCCGCAGGTACGCAGTAGGGATAAGGCAGCCCGATAAGAGTGCCGTCATCATGCATATTTTCCCTTGTGCATTCGCTCCAGTGAGAGCTTATATATTCTTTTATTTTCCGTATCATTCTATCACCTTTTTTGAAGTATTTGATTATATTATAACATGAAAAGCCGATTAGTCAGGTTTAAATGCTTTTAAATTTAAATTTGAGGACCGCAGAGATGAATACGGTTTTTCGCCCTTTAAAGAGTGAGCCGCTCGGGCGGCATGTAGGGGCAATTCACGAATTGCCCGCGTGGTATGCGAAATTTTTAGTGCATAGAAAAATATTTGATATATGTAAAATAATCGTATGTGCGCAAAGATTTTATCTGTGCGAACAACGTACGGGAGACAAGTGATGTGTTGTCGCCCGTTTTGTTTCCTCACACCACACGGACAAAACTGCAATTAAGCGGAAAACTTTTAATTAACTTTTTCCGTAGGATTTGCAATAAATTTTTCGGCAGCGGCAAAAAGTTCCGTAAGTTTTGTTTTCTTCATAAAGAAGACTCCTTCACCATCACGCTCCGCCAAAACATTTATACCGTCATACGGATAATACCTAAGTGTGCTTTGGCTGCCGTCCGTCATGGTATATGTCACAGACGCAAGTTCTTCGTCCGATGTTCTGCCGTGAGACGCAACCCCGTCCGCCGTAAGTGAAAGTACTTTCTGATACATCGATTTAAAGCCGGCTTCGGAAGCGTATTTCCCGTTCACGGTGTAGCTTTCAGTGTCGCCGTGCGTTACTTCAAGCAAAACATCCGCACTCGGTGACGCAATGCGAACGGACGCGACATTTCCGATATTCTGTAAAATTACAAAGCTTTCAAGAATATCCATGGGATCCGTATCCATAAACGCCAGCGACGTCTGTGCCACCGCAAAAACTGTGTTTTCGCCATCCTGCATCATATATGAGACGCCGTTTACTGTGCCGATTCTGTATAAAAGCACACTGCCGTCATCAAGTGTGAGTTTTAAGCTTTGCGTAAATCCGTATTTTGTTAAATCCTTCGGGGAATCCTCTGCAATGCTCTCTGCAGTAACCGCACACGCAGACGTTGCGACCTTCTCCATAAACTTCTTGTTTTCAACGTTGTGATTTACGGGCGAAGTCATTCTCCATACGGAAACCGTGTTATATTCGTTCTGGTTTTCCGGGGTCTGATACTCAACCGCAATTTTTCCCTTTGAGCCGTTTATCTCCACTGCACGCAGCTTTGTAACGTCAACATTTATAACCGTTTTGTCGCGGTAATCGTTCTGCGTTTTCAAAAACGCGTCCGAAACGGCGTCGGACACCGTGTAAATTTTTCCCGTGCCCGAAACGGAAAAATAGCTGTAATTGTTTGTGGGAGTGGCGCTCCCCAAAAGAAGCGTATGCTCCTGCCCGTTTTCCGTAACCGTAATCTGCGCTCTCGGATTATCAAGTCCGTATTTATAGAAGTTTTCGGCGGAATCCGCAATCTCGCTCACAGCGGAAATATACGAAACCGTATATGAAAGAGAGGAAACCGTACTCTGCACGGGTTCAACATAATTCGCCCCCTCTAAAACCCATTTGCCGTCCGATTTTACGAAAGCGTACTTTCCGCTTTCGTTTGAAACCTCCATGCGCGTGATGTCCGCACTCTTAATCTCAAAAACCTTTATCTGCTCCGCAGATTCGCTCTGTGCGGCAGGCTCTTTTTTCGGCTCGTATTTCACGGCGAAAACATATGCCAATGCCAAAAGCGCGATAACCGCGGCAACAAATATAATATTACGCCACCTCATAAATGACGCCTCCTGAGCCATACCGCAAGTCCGGCGCCCAAAACGATAACGCCCGGAAGAATTCCGAAAATCCATGTGTAAGCCGTTTTCTGCGCATTTGTCAGTGTCAGATACTGAACCGCAACGTTTTTGGGCGTTACGGAGATTTTCGAAATCTCATCGCCTGTTAAAAAGCTCTGCGCACTTCTTACATAGTCGGAATTTGCAATAGACGCTTCCGAAAGGAACATCTGCGCCGCATAAAGCGTTGTGCCCGATGCCACAATTTTTGTGCGGGTGCTTTTCTCGTAATCCACGTATTCAAGCGTTACGGCAAGTCTCTGCGAACCGCGAATGTCACCCTCTTCCGCCGTATACGAAAGATTGCCGCTGCCGGCAGCCTTTACGGCGGATTTGTCAGACGATCTCAAAACATCAGTATATGTCACACCCGGCTTTTCATCAAGCGTTATGCTGCGTGCATTCGGCCATATAACGTTTAAATTTTTCGCCTTCATGTCGCTTACTATATCGCTGTCGCCGTAAGAAGGAATTATATAGTACGGGTTTTGGAAAATCTTTGACTCGTCACATTCCAAAACGATGTCATTGTCAAATATAACTCCCCAATACTCTTTGAAATACTGAGTTAAAACCGGAAGTTCGTTTCCGTAATCCACAGAGATGTTAAGGGAGCCGCCGCGCTTTAAAAACAGGTCAAGCTTCTCTGTTTCCGCAGAGGAGAAATCCCTCTGGGGTCCGGCTATATAAAGCACGGAAACATTTTCGGGAATGTCCGCCGTTGAAAGGTTTATTTCACTTACATTGGCATTTTCGTCCTCCAGCGGAGTTTTCAGAATATTATAGCCTATTTCCTCATGTCCGCTTGTAAACATAACGTTCACGTCCGCGTCTCCGAGAACGTAGTCTATGGCTCTTGTAAGCCTTTGCTCCAGCATGAACGAAACTATATTCTGCTGCTGAAACGTTGTGTCGTAAAACGTGGAACTGTCAATGGTTCTCGAGCGGTCTCCGCATTTTACTATAATTGAATTGTCTGTTAAATTATTGCCGAAAGTCTTTGTAAATTCTGGATCCTCGGCAGGATCTTTCTGAGTGAAAGAAATCTTGTTGCTGTAGCCTTTGTACATGTCAACCGTCTGGCTTATGTAAAGGTTTTCCTTACCTTTTGTGACAAAATAATATATGTCCACATTGCGGTCAACCTTTTTTAAAACTTCTTTTGTTTCTTCGCTCAGTTCAAAAACCTTGTTTTTTGTGAAATCGGCACTTAAAGGAAGCTTATCCGAAATTGTCGAAACAGCAAGGTTTAAAAGCACAACCGCGACAGTAACGCCGAGGACGAGAAGTGTGTGATAAAGCTTTATTCTTTTTTTCATTACTTCCACCTCCTGCTTTCTACAACCTGCTCGGTGAAAAACAGAAGCAGCGCCGTAACGCTTATGTAATACACCGTCGGCGCAAGCGCCAGAATACCTACGTTAAATGTCGAAAACGGCTCGGTTAAAGCCAGCGCACTCAGTATTGCGGATAAAAACGGCGATGAAACCGAGTCTTTAAGGCTGCCGATAACATAAAACATAAGAAGCAGCGCAAACGTAACAATTGCCGCAACTATCTGATTTTCCGTGCACGATGAAACAAAAAGTCCTATGGATATAAACGTAAGTCCCAAAAGCGCAAATCCTATGTAGCTGCAAAGCGTCTGAAGATACGCGGGTTCACCGTGTCTTGCAATAACAATAAGATACAAAAGTGTTAAAAGCAGCGTTATTATATAAACCGCCGCAGCCGCAAAAAACTTGCCCAGAACAATCTCACGCACCGATGCCGGAGACGTCAAAAGAAGCTGATCTGTTTTCTTGTTTCTTTCTTCGCTGAATGAGCGCATCGTAAGTATGGGCACAAGAAAAATGAAAACCGTCAGAAGATTGTAAAGCACGGAATCCAGCGTCGGATATCCGCTCTGCACCGTGTAGAGAATAAAGAATATACCCGAAAGCACCAGAAACATGCCTATAAATATGTAGCCTATCGGTGTTTGAAAATATGCGCGCAGTTCGCGCTTTAATATAGCCTTCATGGCTTTACTGCACCTCCCCTGCCGTAATTCTCATAAACGTTTCTTCAAGGCTCATCTCACGCGGACGCAGCCCCAGAATAGGCATGCCGCAAGATGCCAAAACCCCGAACATGTATTCTCTTATGTCGCGGTCGGCTTCAATGCCGTAGTCGTATGCCCCTTCATCGGGAGACTGCTTTGAGTTTACACGCAGAATTCCGGAAACGCCGCGCAAAGCTTCTATAACAGCCGTTTTGTCACCCTTTATGCGCACAATATAGCGGTTTTCCTTGCCGCGGGTTTTTGAGAGGTTCTCGGTTTTGTCGGAAGCCACGATTTTTCCGCCGTTTATTATAATAATATCGTCACACACGGCGCTTATTTCGCTGAGTATATGTGAGCTTAAAATAACCGTGTGGTTTTTTCCGAGTTCTTTTATAAGATTTCGTATTTCGATAATCTGCCCGGGGTCAAGCCCCACAGTCGGCTCGTCAAGAATAAGAATTTTCGGGTTGCCTATCAAAGCCTCCGCAAGACCTACTCTCTGTTTGTAGCCTTTTGAAAGGTTTTTTATAAGTCTTCCCGAAACGTCTTTTATCCTGACTTTTTCGCACACGGAGTCTATATGAAGCGCCTTATCGCCCTCCGCACGCTTTAAATCAAATACAAAATCCAGATATTCGCGCACCGTCATATCCGCGTAAAGAGGCGGCTGCTCAGGCAAATAACCTATATTTTTTCTTGCCTCGCGCGAATTTTCCATAGTATTTTTTCCGTCTATTATAACCTCGCCCGAGGTCGGAGATATGTATCCCGTGATGATATTCATTGTAGTGGTTTTTCCCGCACCGTTAGGCCCCAGAAAACCGACTATTTCGCCGTCTTTCACGGTGAAGCTTATATCATCCACGGCTTTTTTTGCACCGTAGTGCTTTGAAAGGTTTTTAACCTCTATCATAAAGTCACTCCTTTATTGCTCACGCTTATCCGTTCCCGATAATGCGTGCGCGGGGGCGATTCGTAAATCGCCCGTTTGGTTTGCACACGCCGCGGCGAAGTTTTACTCTTCTTCGGTTCTTATAACCGCAATGCCAAGTTCATTAAGCTGTTTTGCCTCAACATCAGAGGGAGCCTGCGTCATAAGCTCGGATGCGTTCTGAACCTTCGGGAACGCTATAACGTCACGGATTGACGGGCAGCCGCAAAGGAGCATAACCATTCTGTCAAGTCCGTAAGCCATGCCGCCGTGCGGAGGTGTGCCGTATTTGAACGCTTCAAGCAGATGTCCGAAACGAAGTTGAGCTTCCTCATCGCCTATGCCGATAGCCTTGAACATTTTCTGCTGAACGTCGCGGCTGTGAATCCTGATACTTCCGCCGCCGAGCTCCGTTCCGTTTAATATAATATCATATGCTTTTGCAAGCGCCTTTTCGGGAGCCTTGTCAAGAAGCTCCGAATCTTCATCGCGCGGTGCGGTGAAGGGATGGTGCATTGCAACAAAACGTTTTTCGTCTTCGTTGTATTCAAAGAGCGGGAAGTCTGTAACCCAAAGAAGATTGTATTTGTTTTCGTCTATAAGACCGAGTTTTTCCGCAATGTGCAGACGCAGATTTCCGAGAGCGTCAAACACAACCTTGTCGCGGTCGGCAACCATGAGAACAATGTCGCCCACTTCCGCTTCGGCAGCCTTTAAGAGCGCCTTGCACTCGTCAGCCGTGAGGAATTTCACAATCGGGCTCTTAAGCTCGTCCTGAAGCACAGTAATCCACGCAAGACCCTTTGCGCGGTACGTTTTGACGTAATCTACAAGCGCATCAAGTTCGCGTCTTGCAAATTTGTCCGCGCCGCCTTTAACAGTTATGCAGCGAACACTGCCGCCATTTTTGCAAGCGTCCGAAAATACTTTAAAGCCGCAGTCTTTAACAACGTCCGAAAGATCGTGAAGTTCCATTTCAAAACGTGTATCCGGCTTGTCGGAGCCGTAGCGGCTCATAGCCTCCGAATACGGCATTCTCGGAAGCGGCAGTTTTATGTCTATTCCCTTGATTTCCTTGAATACGCGGGCTATAAACTTTTCGTTTAACGACATAACGTCGTCCGCGTCAACAAAGCTCATCTCAAGGTCGATCTGCGTAAACTCGGGCTGTCTGTCCGCTCTCAAATCCTCATCGCGGAAGCACTTTGCAATCTGCATATATCTGTCAAAGCCCGAAACCATAAGAATCTGCTTGTAAACCTGAGGAGACTGGGGAAGCGCATAAAACGCTCCGTTGTGAATACGGCTCGGTACAAGATAGTCTCTTGCACCCTCGGGCGTGCTCTTTGTAAGAATCGGTGTTTCGATTTCAAGAAAACCGTTTTTGTCGAAAAAGTCATGCGCAATCTGTGTGATGCGGTGACGCGTTATCATGTTCTGCTGAACCGAGGGACGGCGCAAATCGATGTATCTGTATTTAAGTCTTACTTCCTCGCGGACCGCAATATCGTCCGACACCATAAAGGGAGGTGTCTCTGCTTTTGAAAGTATGCGCAGATCCGAAACGTGTACCTCAACGGTACCGGTGGCAATCTTGTCGTTTACGGTCTCCGGGTCTCTTTTAACAAGAGTTCCGCGTGCAGCAATAACGTATTCGCCCCTGATTTTTTCGGCAATCTCGTAAATATCGCTGTCTTTCTCGTTCATAACAAGCTGCAGAATACCGCTTCTGTCGCGCATATCAACGAATATGAGACCGCCTAAGTCTCTCACTCTCTGCACCCAGCCCATTACGACTACTTCTTTTGAAATATCAGCTTCCGAAAGCTGACCGCACATATGCGTTCTTTTCATACCTTTGATTGAATCCATCATTATCCTCCTTATGACCTTATAACGGCCTTTATATCATTTGCTTTTAAATTAACTTCTGTTTTTTCGCCCGTTTCCATATTTTTAAGCTGAGCCTTACCTTTTTCCGCCTCATCATCGCCTATAACAACGCTGTATTTTGCGCCGCACCTGTCGGCGTTTTTCATCTGAACCTTAAGGCTGCGCTCCGCAAGGTCGCACAAAGCGGCAACCCCATCGCTTCTCAGCTCCTCACAAAGCCTCTGAACCTTCATAAACTGCCCCATGGAAACCAGATAAATGTCCGGTGTTTCGGGTTTAGGAAACTCTGTTCCCATGCTTTCCATAACAAGAAGTATTCTTTCAAGCCCCATTGCAAAGCCTATTGCAGGCGTCGGGTTTCCTCCGATGGACTCTATAAGTCCGTCATACCTGCCGCCGCCGCACACAGTACCCTGAGCGCCTATGGTGTTTGAGACAAACTCAAATACGGTTTTTGTGTAATAGTCAAGACCGCGCACAATCGAAGGGTCAACTTCAAAATCTATGCCCATGTTATTAAGATACTCCTGCACCTTTTCAAAATGCGCGCGGCATTCGTCGCAGATGTAGTCAAGTATAGATGGTGCACCCTCCGCAATTTCCTTGCACACAGGGCTTTTGCAGTCCAGCACGCGCATAGGGTTTTTCTGCATTCTTTCATGACATGTTGCGCAAAGCTCGCTTTCGTTTGCGTGAAGATACGCTTTTAAAGCCTCGTTGTATTTTTTGCGGCACTCCGGGCAGCCGATGCTGTTTATGTTAAGCTTTAAACCCGTGATGCCGAGGTTTTGGAAAATCGCGTTTACAAACGCTATCATCTCCGCGTCCGCCGAAGGTTCGGCGCTGCCGTACATTTCCGCGCCGAACTGGTGAAATTCCCTCATTCTGCCTGCCTGCGGTTTTTCGTAGCGGTAACAGGTTATGTTATAAAAAAGCTTTTGCGGAGCAGGCTGTGCGTAAATCGAATGTTCAAGATACGCGCGCGCCGCGGAAGCCGTTCCCTCGGGGCGAAGCGTTATGCTTCTTTCCGCCTTGTCAAGAAAAGTATACATTTCTTTCTGCACAACGTCCGTCGTATCTCCAACGCCGCGGCAAAAAAGTTCCGTATGCTCGAAAACAGGTGTTTTTATCTCTGAAAAACCGAACAGATGAGCGGTTTTTTTGGCTGTTTCTTCAATATAATTCCATTTACCGATATTTTCGGGGAGTATATCCGCCGTTCCTCTCGGAGCTTTTGTCAGCATGGAACCACCTCCGGATTTTTAAAATATATCAGTTTATTTTACCCCATTTTTAGCCTTCCTGTCAATAGTTTTCTGGAAAATAATCAATTACACATTATTTTTTTCCGAGAAGATTGACAAACCGTCCTTTTTTTCCTATAATAATATAGGTGTTTAAATAAAGGAGCATACGAAATGAAAAACAAAGGAATTTCCGCTGCGGCGGAAACTATTAAAAACAGCATGGTAAAATCGGAGCATTATCTGGTTTCGGTTATAAAATGGATACTGGTGTCGACCGCCTGCGGCACAGTGTGCGGCATAGCCGGCACAGCGTTTCACAAATGCGTTGAAATTGCGACAAATCTGCGCATCAGAAACCCGTGGCTTATATTTTTTCTGCCGCTCGGCGGACTTTTGATAGCTTTTATATACAGAAAAACGGAAATGACAAAAAACAGCGGCACAAATAACGTCATCTCCTCCGTGCGCACAAGCGAGTATGTCCCGATGCGTCTGGGACCGGTTATTTTCATATCCACCGTTTTAACACACCTTTTCGGCGGCTCTGCCGGAAGAGAAGGCGCTGCGCTGCAGCTCGGCGGCTCGATAGGATTTCAGATAGGACGCCTTTTTAAAATAAGCGAAAAAGACAGGCATCTTCTTGTAATATGCGGCATGAGCGGCGTTTTCTCCGCGCTTTTCGGCACACCGGTTACGGCGGCTGTTTTCTCAATTGAGGTTATAAGCGTGGGCGTTATATACTATTCAGGCTTCCTGCCGGGTCTCTGTTCGGCAACGGTGGCATATTTTATTTCGCTTTTGTGCGGCGCCGCTCCGACGCGCTTTGTCCTGCCCGTAATTCCCAATCTTTCTGTTTTGAACTTTCTGCGCGTTGCGGTAATAGGTGCTGCGGCTGCTCTCTCGGGAATACTTTTCTGCATATCTTTAAAACGAAGCGCAAATTTTTTCAGCGGCAAAATCAAAAACTATTATCTCCGCCCCGTTTTGGGCGGCCTTATAATCCTTGCTATGACTTTGATTTTGAGAACCACGGACTATAACGGCTCCGGCATGGACGTGATAATCCGTGCGACGGAAGGCGGCACTGTCGTTCCGTACGCATTTCTGCTTAAAATTATTTTCACCGCCGTAACAATAGGCTCGGGTTTTCGCGGCGGCGAAATCGTGCCCACCATGTTTATCGGCGCAACATTGGGCTGCACCGCAGCGGCGCTTTTGGGTCTTCCCCCGTCTTTCGGCGCGGCTTTGGGAATAGCCGCCATGTTCTGCGCGGTTGTAAACTGTCCTATGGCGTCTATCTGCCTGGCATCAGAGCTTTTCGGCGGCATCGGATTTTTCTACTTCGCCGCGGCAATAGGCATAAGCTATGTTCTGTCGGGCTATTACGGTCTTTATTCAAGCCAAAAAATCATGTATTCGAAGCTTCATGCGGAATATATAAACAGAAATGTAAACTGATTAACGAAAGGGAAAACATTTATGAACAAATTCAAGGGAAAAATAATTTGCTGCGATGTGGACGGCACTTTGATTGACAGCCGCCTGAAGCTGCCGCCAAAAAATACGGAAGCCGTAAACTATTTCCGCAACGAAGGAGGCCTTTTCACTCTTGCCACCGGCCGCACGGTTGACGGTCTGCGGCTTTATCTTGACAAAATTTCTCCCGACCTTCCCATGGTTATACAAAACGGCGCCGCCATATACGACCTTCAAAAAAACAAATATATATGGTATACCGAGCTTTCGCGCGACTCCGCGGAGATAATAGACCACATTGTGTCGCTCTACCCCGAAACGGGCGTGGAAATTATGACAACGGGCCCCATATACTCCTGCCGCGACAGCGATGCTGTTAAAGGGCATGAAGCGGATGAGCATTTCACAATGATACGCAGACCGTATTCCGAGATACCCGAGCCGTGGCTTAAAGCCGTTTTTGCCGCAGAACCGCCGCTTACGGACGAAATTCAAAACTATCTTGAAAAGCACAAATTCAGCAAAAAATATCACATGGCGCGCTCTTATCCGACATATTATGAATTTTTTGACAACAAAGTGAGCAAAGCTTTTGCCGTGCGCGAGCTTGCAAAAATCATAAACTGCGATTTAAGCGATATAATAGTCATAGGCGACAACGATAACGATGCCGAAATGCTTGCACTGCCGGAGTGCCAAAGCTTTTGCCCGTCTTCGGCTTCCGAAAAGGCAAAAGCATCGGCAAAAACCGTGCTTTCGTCATCAAATGACGACGGAGTTTTGGCGGAGGTCATAAGCTTATTGGGATAATAGCACCAATATTCGCGGATTTTGATTTCAGCACACATTTTATATTCATGAAAGGACAAAAAGATGAGAATATTTGACGCGCACTGTGACACGCTTGATTTACTCGGCGATAACACATCCTTAAAAAACATAAAGGCACATTATAATTTCGAAAAAGCCGCAAAATACGAAACGCACATTCAGCTCACCGCAATATGGCTTGACAATGCGGAACACGATGTGCCGCGCCGCGTCCGCACGCTTATAAAAAGATTTAACACCGAAACACAAAATGTACACGTTATAAAATCCGCCGCAGACCTTAAAAATGCAGAAGGCGTATCGGTTATCCTCGGAATAGAAGGCGGAGAAGGCGCGGAAGGCAGCCTTCAGCGTCTCGAAGAGCTTTTCGGCGAGGGCGTGCGTCTTATGACATTGACATGGAACCACAAAAATGAAATAAGCGGTACGGCATTTGAAAAAAGCGGTGGACTTACGGATTTCGGCAAAAAAGCTGTTTTAAAAATGCAGGAACTTCATATGATGATTGACGTGTCGCACCTGTCCGACGAAGGATTTTGTGATGTTGCCGAAATCACTTCGAAACCATTTATCGCGTCACATTCAAATTCGCGCACTGTCTGCCCTCATTTTCGCAACCTCACGGACGATCAGTTTAAAGTTCTCATAAAACGCGGCGGTGTTGCCGGAATAAACCTTTGCCCCGATTTTCTCGGTACAGACCCGTCTGTGGATTCTATCGTGCGCCACATAGAGCATTTCGCGGCTTTGGGCGGTGAAAACAATATCGGCATAGGCGCGGACTTTGACGGAATAGGCTCACTTCCGCGCGGGATACGCGGCACGGAGGATTTGTATAAAATTTTTGACAGACTTCTTTCTCTCAACTATTCTCAGGAGCAGGCTGATAAAATCGCCTTTTCGAATATGTACCGCGTTTTTTCGGAAGTTCTGGAATAAAGCATCAAATCCGCGGAAAAATAAAAAATCACGCACAAAATGCGTGAAAACAAGCTTTTCGTCTAAATATCTTGAATTTTGCGGATAAACGGTGTATAATAAATTTGTCGGAGTAAGCCGACAGGCAGTTCGGGAATGAACATTCCGTGGCCGCCTCGCCCTCTCCCCATTACATAATGGGGAGAGGGTGTTGCTTATGAAGGAAACTATATTCAGAGTATTGTTTTTTTACAATTATCTTTATGATAGTTTTTACTGTAAAAGCAAGTTAGTTGCCCACACTCCCAATGTTTGCGACTAACTTTCTCGTATAACTTTGGCGAGCCGTTCAAACGGACTGCCTTTTTCTATTATCATTATACATCTGAAAAGTGTTTTTATCAACCGTTTACCGGAAAATTAATTTCCTTCCTGCATTTTTCAGACAAAACATCCTTTTTATTATCCCGGAACGAAAGAAAAACTTAAAAACAGGTAATTCATGCATTGCCCTAATATGTCGCTATTGACTTTTTTGCAATCTTCTGCTAAAATAAATTTACATTATTATACTATTACACTGCGAGGCTAAAAACAAATGAAAACACTAAAAAACTTTTTCGGTTATTTTTTCGCAATACTTTTCGGCATCATAGGCATTTTTGGGGTATATCTTGCAATAAGGCGCACGGCGTACAGTCCCGCGGCATACCTCTCGGGAGCCACGGCGGCGCTCCTTTTGAGCGCTTTTATATTTTTTGTGATCAAAGCGCTTGACAAAGACAAAATTTCCGCGCGCGGAGTGCTCTTTTTGTCGCTCGGAGCGGCTTTTTTTGTGCGTCTGCTGTTCCTTTTAAACGTGCACACCGCGCCCGTGAGCGACTTTAAAACCATGTTTGAAGCCGCCGCGCTTGCCGGCAAAGGAGACTTTTCAAACTTCACAATCGGGACTTATTTTCACCGTTTTTCGCACCTGACATGCTTTCCTCTGCTGTGCTCACTTGTCTTCCGCTTTGGAGGAAATCTTTTCACGGTGAAAGTCATAAACACGCTGC
>USAP01000022.1 GCA_900552775.1 uncultured Eubacteriales bacterium
AATTTAACCTGTCATGAGACAGAAAGGATGAATCATTACATGAAAAAATTTATCGGCGCAGCGCTTGTAACGCTTTCCATTACGGCTGTTGCGGCAGCGGCTTCGGCAGACAGTGCCGGTGTTGTTTCCGCCGACGCCACATACGCAAGACAAGGCGCCGGAGATAATTTCAAAGCCGTTGAAACACTCTTGGCAGGCGAAATTGTTTCCATAGTTTCAGAAGAAAATTCCTGGTATAAAATTGACATAGACGGCGAATATGCTTATGTTTACTCCGGAGACGTTTCGGATAACTGGCAGAATACCGTGGAAGAAAACGTTAAAGAATACAAAGAGGAAAAAGAAAAAGCGGAAAAAAACGGCGAAAACGTTTTGGAATACTCAAAAGGATTTATCGGAGTACCGTATGTTTACGGCGGCACCACCCCTTCGGGTTTTGACTGCAGCGGATTTGTAAAATACGTGTACGCCAAATTCGGTATCTCGCTGCCGAGAACTTCTTATCAGCAGATGGCATGCGGAACCGATGTTACGGGTCAGGAGCTCCGCGCGGGAGATTTGCTTTTCTTCAACGGCGGCAGCCACGTCGGAATATATGCCGGCAACGGAACATATATTCACGCGCCGAGAACAGGCAGAAACGTATCGATAGACCCTTTGAACCGCGAAGTATGCGCGGCACGCAGAATTTTTTAAATGTTACAAATTATTACAAAACTTTACATTCGCCGGAATCCTCATTTTTCAAGGATTTCGGCATTTTTTCGTCAAAAAGATGTTTTAATTATTAAAAAAGTTTGACAAAAGAAGCAGATTGTGTTATAATAAATACGTTATTTGATTTAAAAACAGAATCGGGAATGTTTAAATTCCCATGCGGATAAATACTCTGATTATCAAAGGAGGCAGATTTATGTCAAAGAAAATACTTGCGGTTTTAACTGTTATTTTTATTTTAACGCTGTCGCTTTCGGCAGCAGTAAGCGCAGATGATGTTGTTTATGTTTCGGTTGATTTGCTCAATATAAGAAGCTCCGCTTCAACGTCTTCAAGCGTTTTAGGTCAGGCTCAGCACGGCGATTCGCTCACGGTGCTCGGTCACAGCGGCGAGTGGCTCAAAGTTTATTACTGGGGCGTTACGGGTTTTGTACGCGGCGACATGGTTTCATGTTCCAAGCCGGGTGCGGCTTCCGCGTCAGCTTCATCAAACGAAACGGTTTATGTTGCCGTTGACCTTTTGAATATCAGAAGCTCCGCTTCAACGTCTTCGGGTGTTCTCGGTCAGGCAAAGTTTAAAGATTCTCTTTCCGTTGTGGGCAGAGAAGGCGAGTGGCTCAAGGTTTATTACTGGGGTGTTACGGGTTTTGTACGCAGCGACATGGTTTCCTGCTCCGTTCCCGCGGGCGCCGCGCCATCATCGTCAAACGAATGTGTTTATGTAACTGTTGACTCGCTTAATATCAGAAGTTCCGCTTCCCTTGCCGGTGAAGTTTTGGGTCAGGCAAAATTCCAGGATTCCTTAACGGTTGTCGGCAAAGAAGGCGCATGGCTTAAAATTTATTACTGGGGTGTTACGGGTTTTGTACGCGGCGACATGGTTTCGTGCTCCAAACCCACGGCTCTTTCTTCAACCGCAAGCGCCTCAAAAGAATGTGTATATGTAACGGTTGATTTGCTCAATATCAGAAGTTCCGCTTCAACATCGTCCTCAGTTTGGGGACAGGCTTCATACCGAGATGAGCTCACGGTTGTAGGCAGAGAAGGCGAATGGCTTAAGATTTATTACTGGGGTGTTACAGGCTTTGTTCGCGGCGACATGGTTTCGTGCACAAAACCCACGGCGGCGCAGGCGTCGGTATTTACCTCTGCCGAAACCGCGGACGCGCTCCCGGTTGATTATTCCGGAAAGGGCGGCTCGGTTGTGGAATATGCCAAAAACTTTTTGGGAGTTCCGTATGTTTACGGCGGCAGCACACCTTCGGGCTTTGACTGCAGCGGCTTTGTAAAATACGTTTTCGCTCACTTCGGCGTAAACCTTCCGAGAACATCATACGCTCAGATGAATGTCGGCACTGCCGTAACGCGCGAGCAGCTTCAGCCGGGAGATCTGGTAGTGTTCAGAAGCGGCGGTCACGTTGGAATTTATGTGGGAAACAATAAATACATACACGCTCCGCAGACAGGCAGAACGGTAAGCATAGACAATATGAACAGAACGCTTTACTGTGCAAGACGTATCATTAATTAGAACTAAATAAAAAAATGGGTTGTTTAAAAAGCCACAGCCCGGCAAGGAAGTATTGGTTTTGAAAGCCGTTCTTTAAGTTTATACTTCGTAAACAGGCGGTCGTATACGTCAGTATTACGACCGCCTGTTTTCTTGTCTAAAGCTTAAACTCCGACCTTCAAAACTGCTCTGCACCCTGTAAACAATATTTTTTGATGAAGTTCAAGGCAAAAAAGCGAGTAATCCTGTCGGATTTCGAGCCTTTTTTAACGCTGAAATTCGCAAAAAAGATGTTTAGCAGGGCAATACTTCCTTGCCGGGCTGTGGCTAAAAACAACCCATTTTTTATTACTCCGTTTGGTGTGCGGAAATATCAGTGCTTCGCATTTCCAAAACACAAATACTTTTCTGCGCTTCGAAGCATTTTAACATCTCCGTCACTATATAAAGTAGGCGTTTGTAAATGCCCTGTGCCCCAACTTGTCAAAAACCTCAAGTCTGAAATATTTCTCATCACCGTCAAGCTTAAATTCCGCGCAGTCCGCCCCGTAAACCACTTTGCATACACGCGCTCCGCTTATAAGCGTTATTTTTTCCGCCGGCGAGCATTCTGTCAAAACCGTGTGACTGTCGCTGTCATATTCAAGATATTTAATTTCGGGCGCTTCATCAAGCGAATTTCCGTACGCGGCATAAAATGAACCGTTTGTCAGCGCGTTTGTAATATCTTCATACGAAAGAGACGGCGCCGCAATCACGGTATATCCTCCGAAAGAATCGCACCTTTTGTCATTCTCGCCAAAGCGGTTGTGATTGTCATCGGTCGCAGTGCAGAAAATCCGCTTTCCGCCGCGCAGCATGTCGTCATAGCAGTGCCCGTTAACATCGTCGTACCCTTCCGTAACGCAGCCGTAATTTACAATTTCCATCGCGTTCATGCCGCAGTAGCTCATATATTCCGGGTAGCTTTCCTGAGACCATGTCGGGTGGTTGTATGTGACAAAAAAGCGGTTTTCCCTGCCTTTTTTTATCATGTCGTTTATACATTCCGGCGTATAAACGCGCTCATAATCCGGCTCGTTTTCGTCAAACTTCAAAAGATGTCTCTGATTTGCGGCATTTGCAAAAAGATATTTGCTTCTGTGATAGCAAATTGACTCGTCGTTATCTTTGTCCAGCGCTATGTAGCACAAATGGCATGTTTTGTCGTTTTTTTCGCCGCTGCGCTCAAATATTTCAAATTCAAAGCCGTTGAGCGCAAGAAATTCCTCGTCCGTCAAATCGTTGTGAGGAATAAAAACATCGTGATCCGTGTATGCAATAATACTGTAGCCGTGCTTTTTATAGATTTCTTTAAGCTCCTCCGGAGTACAGCTTCCGTCAGACAGCGTGGAGTGACAGTGAAGATTTGCTTTGTAATAATTCATACCGCTGCTTTTGCGCGGCAGCAAAACTTGTTTTTTCATGATTTATCCCCTTTCGCCAAAATATATTCCATATACCGATACAAAGTATAGCACAGGAGATTATGAATGTCAACCCCAAAAACCGGAACCCTCCCGAAATTATTTTCCCATTCTTTCTTTCAGCACTTCAAGTGCATTTTCTATTGCCGGCGAGGTGATTCCCATAAGACCCGCGTTTTCAACAATTGAGATAAGTTCATTTACGGAAAAGCCGACTATCACCGCGCCGCGTATGAAGTTTACGCCCAGAATTCCGTCAAGCATGTGCGCCGTAACAACAAACATAAGCATCACGGCCTTTCGTATAATTCCCTTAAAACATGCCTCCGAGCTTAACCTGCCGTTTTTTGTCTTAGGGCTTTTTTTGAATACCGCCGCAACAATAATTCCCATTATGTAGTCAATAGCCATAAAAACCATAAGTGACGCCAGGTCATACGAAAACGGGCCCCAGAAGAATTCTGCCGCACCGCCCAGCGCCGCGCACATTGCGCACAAAAAACCTTTTGTTTTCATAATCCCCCTCCTATCCGAAAATTGATTCGTAAAGCGATTTCGCCTTTGAATAAGACACTCCGAGATCCTGCATAATTCTTTCCGTTTCGTCTGCAGAGCTTATGCCTCCGTTTAATTTCGCGTTTGCCGAGATTTTCGCGGTGCTTGCATTGAGGAAGCCGCGCAGCCACTCCTGTTCCTTCTCAACCATTGCGCGAAGCCTTATGTTTTCCGCTTCTCTCGCCGCTTTTTTGTCAACCTGTGCCGAGTCAAACTCCCTCTGCTTTTGGGATTCATTTGATTTAAAAGTTCGGTTTTTCTCCGCCTCATCACGTTCAAACTCCCGCGCCGCACGTTTTTCGCGCGCTTCAAGCGTTTCGCCGCTCTCTCCGAGAAGATAAGCGTCTTTTTCGGAAATATTTCCCGTAATGCGGCTTCTTTCCGCCGCCTCGTCAAAGTCGTTTTTCCTCTCGTCAAGAAGTCTTTGCTCGCGCTCCGCATGAAGCTTTGCAAGCTCGTTTTCCGCCTTGCGGTTAGTCTCAAAATCGCTTCTTCTGCCGTCCGAAATTTTGTCAAGCGCCGAGAGCACGCTTTCAAGCTTTTCGTTTTCGTCCGTAAAACGTCTGTAATCCTCCTCGGCAAATTTCGGGATAAGCTTTGCCGCGCCCTCCGAGGCATAGTGCGATATAAGCGAATCCGAGGTTATCCCTCTGGCGCCCATATCCGCCTTCGCGTTTTTAACATAGCTTTGCATTGCAAGCTTTAAATTTTCATCGCCCTCGGGATTATAGCCGCCGTATTCGCGGTTTAAAAGCTTTTGAAGAACACGGCTTTCAAGCCCTTCCAGATCATTTTCGCAGCGTTCCGATTTAAGTCCCTTTAAAAACGAATCGCGCCCGTACACCGTGTCGCCTATTTTCACAAGACTTTGCCCGTCCACGTTGTAGTCGCGCCCGTTCACCGTAAGCTGCCCCGTTTTGCTGTTGTAGCCGATGTTCTCGGTTTTTCCGAGAGAATTTCTCACGGCGCTCCAGCCATCTCCCGCCGCAACGCCGTTTTTTTGCAGCGCGTCGTAAACGCTTTTTTCACTGTCGGCATAATATCTGCCGTCGTCGCGCAGCGTAAATCCCTCCGAGCCTATGTTTATGTCCTTTCCGTCCCCGCCGCGCACCAGAACGCCGCCGCTTTCCGGGTCGTAGCCGACGCGGTGTCCGAGATTTTCCAGAATCTTTCTTACCTGCACTGCCATAGTTTTTCCTCCTTTTTATCGAAATTTAACGGGATATTCCGTCCCGTCAATAACCACATATGCGCTGTACGGCGAAGTTGTAACAAAATAGTATCCACCGGCATCCGTCACACCGCTTAATGTGTTAAGCTTAATTTTTTCCGCTCTTATCTCAAGCTCCGTCACGCCGCTTTCGGATTTCACCGCGCGTATAAGCACCTGCTTTGAATCGTCCTCCGCGTCCTCGTAGAATTTAATCATCTTCTCGCCGGCATCCGTTTCGTCTTTTCCTATATAAAGGTTGTTTCCCACGGAAGCGTTTTTCTCCGTCTCGATATCTCCGCAAAACACCGCGTCACCCGAAGATGAAAGCTTAATGGAATTTTGCCCTGCGGCATTATTCAGCCTGAACACAAATGTTCCGTTTTTCTCCGCTCCTATAGAAAGCCTTTCCGTTCCGCTGCCATCGCGCATTATAAGCTTTGCGCCGTCAATTTCCGTGCAGCCGTCGGAGGAAGATATTTTTGTTTTGTCCGTCTCCAGTTTCTTTACGTTGCTCGAGTTTAGAGACGTCAGCATAACCTCAAGCGTTTTGTAAAGCCTTATGAGAATATCCTCCGTTTCCGCTCCGCTTATATCGCCCAAATTGTCAAAAAGTAAATCTGCCATTTTCCGCTCCTTTCCTGCCGCTCTCAATAATGTACTGTAGGGGCGACCCTATGTGGTCGCCCGTTTATGCTCCGCTCCCTCAAAATCGGAACGAAGCGCCGTAGGGGCGACCCTGCGTGGCCGCCCGTTTTGTTTCCTCACACCAAACGGACAATTCGTGAATTGTCCCTTTTCTTGCGTTCCGGAGTTTTTTAACATCCCCGTTTTCTGCATCACATATACGTTTTCTTCTTCGCCCTCAGGCTCGCGCCCACCGAATACACCGACGCGCTCCCGTTTCCGCCCAGAATAATCTGAAAGGAGTCGCTCTCCGAAAAAAGCCGCGGATGAAGATTTATCGTCAGCACGCGCCGCGCCGCACCCGCTGCGCTTAAAGCCTGATATTCCGCCGCGGAGCTTTCCTTGTCGTTTATCCTCACCTTTATGTAAAACGTCCCGGAAAAATCGCAGAGCACGTGCAGCCTGTGCAGCGACAAAACCTTTTCCGCGTCAATTTTAAACACGGCGCTTTTCCACTCCCAGTCAAGAGGTTCGCCGTCTCCTGTGAAAAGCCTGTAGATTTTCCCGTCCGCGGAGATGGCGCACACCTCGCCCGAAAGCTTTGCAAAGCCCGTAAAATGCGTGTTGTCCTCCACATACCATTCGCCGCTTTTAAGGTTCATCACACAGTTTATATATTCGCCGTTTCCCTGCGGCAGACATATAAAATACCGCCTCGAATCAGCCGCCGCGGCAGCGTCCCCCGCGCCCGATGAGAGCGCCTTGTCAATATAACGCCTTATAGGCTCTGAAACCACCTTCGGCAGCGTGCCGCCCCCGTAGGAAACAATTCCGTCATCCGAAAGCCACATAAGCCGCCCGGCGTCGCAAACTGTTTTGTGCGCCACACACCCCACGCTCCCCGAAACGGGAATCATTCTGTAGCTGTCGGGCGTGTTGCCGTAAATCTCCGCAAAGGAATGAGGCTTGAAGAAAACAAGATGCCCTCCGAAAACGCATATTGCCTCCGCGTTTTCGCCGTTTTGCGTGATAACCTTCTGCTCCAGTCCGTCATCGATGTCAAACCAGACGGTTCTGTCGGTGATGCCGCCGAGATAGACCTTGTCGCTTCCCGAATACGCCGCGCAGATTCTGTTGTTTACGGTGTCAGCCATGTCCGAGCGCGGCATTAAGGTTTCGGTGCCGAATGATACCGTCTCGCCTATTATCGCATAGTAAGACTTTGATTTTTCTATGCCGTCCTTCGTTTCAAATGCGGAAGAAACAAGAATGTTTCTGTCCATAAAATAAAGCAGCGCATATCTCGGGCTTTCCGCGACGGTGCCTATATCGTGCCACCCGCCGTCAAAATATTTCCATTTGCACACGCTGCCCGTTTTTTGAACCACCGTGAGATATTTCCCCTCCATGCAGCCGAAAAAAAGCACGCCTTCGCCCGCGTTTGTCAAAAGCGTTCTTTTTTCGCGCGTTTTGAGAACGGGGAAGGACTGCGCCGAAATGTTTTTCATTTCCGCCGCCTGAGCGGAAGGCAGCGCCACAGGGTCGCAGTCTGTGCGTACTCCGCCGAAGCTTTCGCAAAGCGGCCGCACCTTTCCGCTGAAATTTTTCAAATACGGTTTCATACCCTCCTCCTTATTTGTACATCATTTTTTCCGCATATTCGCGCAGCGTCACGGGCATCGGGCCCCTGTAGCCGCAATGCGGACACTGCGCCGTGCGGTTTTCTGTGTAGCCCGTGTCTCTTAAAGCAACGCGCTCGCACCTCGGACAAACGGGGTTGTCCTTAAGCTTTTCAATATCTATTCCGCGCAGATATTCGTGCGCTTTGATGCGCCTTGCAACATTCCGCGGCAAATAAATCATGTCATTTCCTCCTTCTTATGGAGTTTTGAGTCTTTTTAAGATCCAAAAGCTCGGTTTTTGTGTATACGCCGCGCCGCACCGTCTTTAAAAAAGCGCTTGGAGGGCGCGACATAAGGCCGTAGCGCAAACTTTCCGGCGCGTGCGTAACCTCGTGCGGAGTGTCCGCGGCGTCGCCGCAGCTGCGCTCGTCAAAGCGAAGCTGCGGAAGCGTTCTTAAAAGATTTCGGCATGTGGAGAAAATGAAAAGCTTCTGCCCTTCTCCGCCTCTTAAATATTCGCGCACAGCGCGCCAGCCCTGGATTCTTCTGTTGTCAGCGCGCACAAGACCGCAAAGCCCGGCGCGCGCCATGATTTCAACTCCGGAAAAGCCCGTGTCCTGCCGCCTGTTCCAAAGGTCGGGAGACGCCGCAATATAAGAAATATTTTCGTTTTCCGTAAGCTTTAAAATCTTTTGCGCCGCCTCGGAAAGCGTAAGTCCGCTTTCGTAAAGCTCCCTGAAAACATACACCTCTCCGCGCTCCGAAACCGCGTAAAGCAGACACGCCGTCATGTCAAGCCCGTAGTCAAGAGACGCAAAACGTTTGTAATACTGCGGCAGGGGAAAGGGCGCAATCTCGTGTTTTTCCCGTGAAAACTCCGGAAAGAACTGCCCCTCGAAGATGTCCCAGTCTCCGAGAAGCAACGCCTTTCTTTCATTTTCGGGCAGCAGCTCCAGCCTTTTTACATAGTCGGGGTCGCTTTGCATAAGAAAAGAGTTTTCCTGAACCTTTGCCGGTATGAAAATTCTTGTTCTTCCGCCCGATTCCTGTATTTCTCCGGGCGGCGCGCCGTCTACGAATCTGGCTTTAACCCAGGCATGTCCCATACTGCCGGGGTTTGTGGAGCACTTTATTTGCTTCGGGAAATCATTAACGCCCCTTATTCTGCTTTGCATGTACGTGTACTGATATTCGGAAAAATGCGTCAGCTCGTCAAACCTTATAATGTCGTACTCCGCCGACTGATACATCGTAACCGCGCTGTCGGAGGAAAGATAGCCGAATTCAATCAAAGACCCGTTTTTAAATGTCATGCGGTGCTTCGTTTCGTTGTAAGAGTACAGCGAAACCGGTATAACTTCTCTTGCGGTCATTATAAGAGAACGCTCCAGTTCGGGGAAGGAAGTTCTTAATATAAGCTGCTTTATTCCCGGATATTTTAAAGCAGATAAAAAAGCGTCCGCTATCTGACCGAAACTTTTTCCGCCGCCTGCCGCACCGCCGTACAAAACCTCATCGCAGTCCGCGTCCACAAAAGCTTTTTGTTTTGCCGTAAGCTTTAAATTGATTTCCATTTTTCCTCCTGTCGCTCGTCGGAACGTACTACGCTTCGTTCCGACGCCGTAGGGGAGATTCACAAATCTCCCGTTTTGTTTTCCGCACACCAAACGGACAATTCGTGAATTGTCCCTACAAATAAAACCAAAATACGCGGTGCGCCGTAGGGGCGACCCTATGTGGTCGCCCGTTTTGCAACACGTTTTATTTGGTCCCCGTTCCCGTCTCCGTCGGCGTAACGCCCTTGGAGCCTACAAGTCCGCGCCAGTCAACATAACCGCAGTCAAAGCGGCAATATCCGTAAAAACGGTAATCCATTTTGTTGTCAATCTTCTCGCTGTCAAAAATAGGCTTTTCGCGCCACAGGAACATAAGGTTGTCCATAGAGCCGTCCTGAACATACCAGATTTTGCTGCCCGACGTATCGTCCGCAAGATAATCCCACACAAGAATTTCAAGCCCGGGAATTGTGTTTTTGTCGTTGTTTGCGGTGCCTGCCTGCAAGGTTGAGCCTACAAGTGCGCGCGCCGTAAATTCCCAGTCGGGGTGAACCACAAGGCGGCTTGCGTGCGCGGCGCAAAGCACACCCGCTTCGTCCGTCTGCATGCGCATTTTTGTGAGCGCCTCTTTAAGCTTGGCGTCGGAAAGCTCGCCGGTTATGAGATTTCCGCCTTTGGATGTGGAATTTGCCAGCGGATGCGCGTCGGAAAAAAGCGGCACGCCGTCATAGCCGTTGCTCGAAAATCCGCCGGTTATAACGCTTGCCGCCTGCGATTCCTCCGTTGCCGCAAGTCCGCGCGCAAGTTTTTGCGCACTGCCGCCCTTGCCTGCGCCCTTGAACACGTTGTACTGGTCATCCTGAACAAGCTCCCATGTCACCTCATACGCCTTGTCAAAACGCTTTGCGGTGAATGTTGCGGTGTTGCCGGCTGCAATGTCGGAGAGGTTAAAGTCGCTGCCCTCGGTGTTTGACGCCCATTTGCCGAACGCCCCGAGATGCGGATAAGTCGCCTGCTTTGCTTCCATGGTATCGGTTTTGAAAGTCTTGTCATACTGTTTTTCCTTCGCGTCGTAGCTGTCGAAGAAAATTTTCTTGTGCACCGGCGTCAAAAGTGTGCCGAAGCTCGTTCTTGTCATTTTGGCTGCTGCCATTATTCATTACCTCTTTTCTTAAATTTTAAATAGTCTGCCGGGCTTATTCCGGCTTTTTTTGCCGCCCAGAGCTCGTCGGAGTTTAATGGTATGTCCGCAAAGTCATCCGCGGCGTTGCCACCCTGGGAAAGCGCGTGGATTTTCGAGTTTTTCCTCTCGCTTTTTTCCGCCGCCTCGCGCGCACGCTTTTCGCCAAACAGCGCACAGTAAGCCTCTTTTGGACTTACGCCGTGCTTGTTTGAAAACTCTATAACGGCTTTGAGAGTTTCCTCGTCATTTAACCCGTCATAGAAAGGCTCGCTTTTAAGAGCCGCCGTTTCACCTCTTTTCTTTTCAAAATTTTCGTAATCGGAAAGCTTTTTTTGAAGCCCCTCGATCACCTCGCGGTAACGCGCGATAAGCTCGCGTATTTCCGCATTTGCGCCTGTGTTTTCGTTCATTTTTAAACCTCCTTTATATTTTAAAGGGATATAAAAAGCTCCGCCTTTAAGATTTTGCAAAGCTTTTCACACCCCTTTTTAAGCTATTCCTTATTAACGTCCTTTGCCCCTTCGATTTCGGGGTTCATGGCGGTGCGCGCTTTAACCTCGCCCTGTATATCCTCCGGCATCTGCGGCGCCAGGGGCAGACCGAACTGCTGCACAAGATATTTCCTTGCCTCCGCGCGAGATATTATGCCGCCCGCGCAAAGCTCCGTCATAAGCTTATAAACAAACGCCTTGTTTTTGGGCATACCCGCGCCAACGGTTACGACAATGTCAAAGCCCTCGCTTTCCTCCTCGCCGTGAATTTCCGCAAGATATGACGGCTTGAAGAAAATAAACTCGTCTTTTTTATCCGTCACGCGGAATGCCATTTCGCGCGTCCAAAACTGCTTTACAAGCATAAGGCAGTATGAAAAAACCTCCGAAAGCGTTTCCTGAAGCACGATTTTTTTGTGGCTTGCCGCCGCCGTGCCTGCCTGCTGAATCGCCATTGCCTCCGTTGCCGTTGTCACACCCAACTGCTTGCCGCCGCCTGCCGCCTGGTCTGAAAATCTCGTAACCCTCTGCGTTTCATAGCGCATTGCGCTGTCGCGGCGGTTCTCGATGTACGAGGGAAGCGGCGGCGCTTCAAGGTTTTTGACGGTGTTTATGTTGTTTACGGGAATATTAAGCCCCGCCTCGTTTGTGAGCGCGTCAAGATCTATTCCGCTTCCGGTTTCAATAAGCCTCTGCGGATTTCCCGTAAGACGCGCATTTATTCTTATCTGGTCGTCAAGGTCGTTTATAAGGTCCTGCAGCGGAATCAGAAGTTCCGCGTCACCCTTGCCCCAAACGCTGTTCTCGCGAAAATAAAGCGGCGTTATAAAATAAGGATATTTCGCCGTTTTGTAAAACCCTTCGCCGCTGTCGGAAAGAACAATGCCGCACCCTGTCATCTCCACAAGACGAAGCCTTCCGCCGCGGTTTGTCCAGACGAGAAGATGTATGTACCAGTCGCTGTCGCCCTCGGGAAAAATTTCATCGTCGGGTGAATCGGCGGCAGGGTCAAAATTCGGCTTTATTTTCTCCGCCACGTCAGAGCCGAAATGCTCGCGCGCCCAGTAGACCGATTTTTTAATGCGTTCTATTATGAATTCCGCCTCCGAAAGCCTGTAAGGGTCCGTTATGCACGGGTCGATATAGAGCGCCTGCGGCGACACGTTGTCAATTATGGGCATCCCCTGTCCGCCGAGCGCCGCCGGGTCAAAGGTCACTCGGAAAATTCCCGTGCCGTATTTTTCCCTCCGCCTTTCGTGAATGTCAAGCTTTCTGATAAGACGGTTTTTGTCCATGATAAATTCAAGGATAATGCGCACCGTCTCGGCAAACTCAACGTCCTGCGGCGTTACGGGCACGGGCGTCACGGCGATATTTTGCTCAATCAGCGCCGCCACCTGACCCTCCACATTCGGGTGGACGATATTGGTGTTTGAGCCGGGGTCGTTTTCGCTCTCGGCACGGTTTACCCTGCCCTCCCAGTAGTCGTCATATTTTCTCAGCTTCTCTGCCATATCACCCTTGGCGCGCGAAGCGTTTATATAATAGGAAATGTATTTCTTGTAATCCATATTCAGCTCCTTCTCTGCGGCTCATAAAGCCCGTTTGTTTTTTTGTAAACATCGTAGCGCGATTTAAGCCGCGTTTTTCTGCCGATAAAAAAGCCGCATATAAAAAATACGGCGGAAAACAAAATAGTCAAAATGCTTTCACACTCCTTGTTTTCGGGTATTTTCCCGATTTTATGTATCTGCCCTGCATTGCCGCGCCGCAAAGCGCGTTAAACTCTGCCCTTAAGCTGTTGCTCATCTCGCTGTCCTCGCATGAAAGCGCGATATCCGCCGCCGCGCCGCGCAGAAGAAGGTATTTCCATTCGCCGTCAAGCGCCGTCTCCTGTGCGAGAAAATCGCCGTCGCTCTCAAAGTCGGCGCGCTTTTTAAAAGGCGCCGCCCCGAGGAAGAATATGCTCACAAAATCGCCTTTTTTCACTCCGTGCAGCAAAATATAGCCGCTCGGAATAAGCGCAAAAAAGGCGTCTCCTTCTTCGCCCAAGCCTTTCGGCGGTATTTCTCTGCCGCAAATCGCCACGCCTTTAATATCCTCCGGGCATAAAAAAGCGGGCAGCGGATAAATTTCCGTGCCCACGGCCTTAAAGCGATATACGTCCGTTTTTGCGGCAAACCTCTTTATTTCGCACAGCGTTTTGTTTATAAAAGAGGTTTTTTCATCGTCCGAATACGGATTCGGGAGCATCATGTCAAGCTCCGATATAATTTCTTTAAGCGTCATAAGTCCTCCTAAACAATTGATATTTTAACGGAAATATCGCCGCTTTCCGTTTCCTCGCCGCTTTTGTCGTTCCAGCCGAAATTCGATTTTAAGTAGAACATAAGCGCCGTGTGTCCCTTGTCTCTCGTGAAGAGAAGGCTTTCGGCATATTCCTCTATTTTTGTATCGGCAATTTTTAAAATCTCCGAATATTTCTGCGTTTTCGTGTCTTTTTCGCCGCAGCGCAGCTTTGTAAGCTCGTCCTTTGTCAGACCTAAAAAAACAGCAAGACCTGTTCTTGTTACGGGCTTGCCGTTTTCTTCGCATTTTAAAAAATATTCATCGACGGATTTTTGAAAATTCTTTATGTTTTTTGCCACTTCATCACCCTCATTGTCCTTCCCCGATTATAACTATAGCACACTTATACAGTGACAAACAATGGCTAATGGATACGCTCACGCTTGTTCGCTCCTAAAACGACAGCAAGCAGTCGTTTTAACTTACATTCGGCGCTTCGCTTACGAAATGCTTTGCATTTCTACCCTCATAGATGTATAAAAAGCCACGTACACGCCGCGGCTTTTTATGATTTTAAGCCTTTTCGCCTTCATTAATGTATCGTAGGGGCGACCCTATGTGGTCGCCCGTTTATGTTCCGCAATATAAAAAGAGAAAAAAACATACGCCTTCGGGTATCCCAAAGCTGAAGCTTTGGCTCAGTTTGTCCATTCTGCACTATTTTTCTCAAGTCCTGCCGCTGCTCACGCTTGTTCGCTCACAAGCCCGCGCATTTCCTTTTGCGTGTTCTTTATTTCCGCATTCACGCTCTGCAGCGCCGCCTCATATTCGTGCGTTTCTTTTAAAGCGTCCTTGAAAAACCCTTCCCCGAAAGCGCCCTTCGTCTGTTTTATAACGTTGTTAAAGTCCTTTGCGGCTTTTCTCGCGCCGTTTAGTTTGCTTTCAATGTCTATTTTCTGGCGCGACAGTTCCTCGAGTTTTTTCGAGGTCCCCTCAAGATCTCCTTTGAATCCCTTTGTCACCGTGCGCAAATCTTTGAGCCCTCTCAGCATTCCGCCGTCTTTAAAGCTTGCCGCAATATTTATTTCGGGCATATTTTTTTCACTTCCTTATTGACAAATTTGTTTTTTTGATGTATCATATATGCAAATACAGAATAAACTTCTCTTGGAGGTTGATTTTATGGATCCGTACGGATTGGGACTATCAATAATAACTGTAATTGTCGGCACCGCTTTGGCTTTTTGGCGAGCAGTCCACGATGCCGCAGATGATGCCCGGGCAGATCTTCGGGTAGGTGATCTTGGCGCACTCGGGGCAGACCA
>USAP01000023.1 GCA_900552775.1 uncultured Eubacteriales bacterium
ATTATAAAATTTCATGATTAATTCCCTTTATTTGTCAAGATACCTTAAAATAAAGTATATGGGCGTTGTGCTCCATGCGTGGCAGTAACTTGTTAAGTTTACGTCATCATATGCGGCAACAAAAGGATCGTTTATATCATACGTCTCCCAGAATGTATCGGCTCCGTCTCTGAGCATTCCGCCCCAATATGCGTCTATATGCTCATCCAAAAGGTCATAAAGGCCGAGCTTTGCAAACGCTTCGAGCATATAGTGGTGACATGAAGGCGTGATTGCGAAAACAGCATCTTTACATTCTCTCAGAGCATATATCATTTTTACTCCTTGTTCCTTCGGTATCAGCCCCGAATCTATAAGATAAATATTCGGGACCCACATAACCTTGCCTTCTTCCTCAAACAGGCCTGTCTCCGCGTTGTAATATGTCCTTGTGACCGCGTCAAAAAGGTTTTTTCTGAGCTCTTTTATATGCTCGGCTTCCTTGTTTTTTGAAAGCTTTACGGCAAGATCTATCATATATCCCGAGAAATAAATTGCCAGCGCCTCCATGCACAAAAGCTTCGGAAAATCTTTTCCCCAGTCAATATGGCACCACCAGCCTTCGGGTGGATTAATCAAATAGTTTTCATCAAGCAGCTTTTCAAAAAGCAAATATTGCGAATAAGCCGGCTCAAAAAGCTCCTCCGCCGTTTCGCGGTCATTTGTGGCGTCATAATAATCGCAAAGCGTTGCCGCAAACGAAAGAGCAAAATCATATAGCTCGATTTTGCCGTGCATGGGCTTCGGAAACTCATAAATACACGACGGTATAATTCCGCTTTCTCCCGTGAGACCCGCAAACAGATACATGCATTTTTTCACAAGGTCATAATTTTTAAATGTATCGTAATTTACAAGCGCCTGCAAACGCATATCTCCGAGCCATAATCTTCTGTCACGCTTAGGGCCGTCTTCAAAAAAGCTCTGCATGCAGTCTCTCAATGTACGCACGCACACCTCGCCGACTTTTTTCCAGCGCGGATTTTTGACAATGTCGTATTTTTCAAAATCACCCGAGGTTTCGGCCGTAACGCGCGGATTTGAAATGACAACCTTCATTATTTTGTTCTTTGCCAGCACCTCGATTTTTACATATCGAAACGCGTATCTGCGCGGCAGCTCAACATGCGAAGGCAAATAATCCACGTGGATTATCTCCTCCTGTATCCACGAATAAGACAGCCAGCCCGTTCTGCTTTCGGGACAATCCGTAAATTCATACGGCACCTCGGCAAAATGAAATTTGAGCTTTACGGGAGAATCGCATATTTCGTCAATTCCCGAAATGTCAAATGACAAATATCCTACATAATGCTCTCCGAAATCATACATCAAATAGTCATCTATGACATTGCTGCCCGTAAAATTCTTTTCTTTAACAACGCCGTAGCCTCTGTAAAACGAATCGTCTTTTTTAAAGCGTGAAACGCACACCGGCGAAACCTGCTTTTTATTTAATTCGATATTAATGCTTTGTCCCTTTTTGATAAAATCTTTTCTCATTAAAAAACTCCTGTTTTTATGATGTTAATTCTGCAATGAATCAATATAATCCAAAGCGGCGCTTATAAGCACGGCTGCTTCGGCTCTTGTAATGCTGTCCTTTGGCGCAAACATATTGTTTTCTCTGCCGCGCACTATGTTCGCCGAAGATAAAAACGAAACCGCGTCCTCAGCGTATTCCGATATTAAATTTTCGTCATCAAACTGCGATGCGGCAAAATCGCCGTCTGTTTTAATTATTCTGTATAAAATTACGCTTGCGTCTTCTCTTGTTATGAAATCAAGCGGATTAAACTTTCCGTCATAGCCGAGAATTGTTCCGCACTTTACGTTTTTCTCAACAAAAGAAGCAAACCAGTCCGTTTTTAATACGTCGCTGAAAGACACATCGGCTTTGCTGTCACCTTTTGCGTTTTTCAAAAACGCCTCGGCAATAAGCTTTGAAAATTCCGCCCTTGTGATATACTCTCCCGGTCTGAACGTATCGTCATCATAACCCGATATTATTTCTTTTTCATAGAGCGATTCAATTGAATCCTTCGCCCATGAATAGTCTTTTATATCTGTAAAAGGCGTTTTGCGCTCGGTGATATCAACGGTATTGTCCTTTGCCGGTATCTCAACGCCGCTTCCCGCGAACCCGCCGCCTGTGGAAGAGCCGCTCGATGAAGAGCTTCCGGATGATCCGGTCTTTTTATTTTCTTCCTTATATCTTTTTATAGCGGCATCGCTAAAAGCAGTCCGGAGAGTTTTCATATCCGTGAAACTCTTTTTAATCATCAATGAAAATACTTCTTCGGGGCTTTTCAGGCTTTTGTATTGCTCATTTGAAAGCAAATCCGAAAAATTATCGCTGTAATCCTCGGTGATTATTTTTTTAAGCTCTCCGCCCGTCTGCGCGCAAAGAGCGCTTGAAACGACTTTGTATTCGCTGAATCTTTCTTTAAAAATCTCCCTGAGCTCCGTTTTACAGCCGGAATAAACATTTTCCCAGTCTTCATTTTTCAAAAGATTCAAAAGTTTTTCTTTTGCCGCGTCTGAAAGTCTTGTATCATTTTTATAATCCGCGTTGTAGTCAAAGCCGAGATGATCTGCTCCGCTTTGCAAAGCAGCATCTGTATTTTCGGACAAAACAACGCCGGATAAAGCATAGGCTGTTAAATAATCATAGTAAACCTCAGAAGCGGTTTTATATGTTCTGCCGGAGCAAAACATTATCTTGTATGCTAAATCTTTATACTTATCGTAATTTTCATCATCCGTATCTATACCGAAATCACCGCTGTTTTTCTCGAGCAGATCCGAAAACTCCGCCTGCGACGCGGCAGCGCTCAGCGCTTCCAGCAGTGATGGGTCAATATTTTTATTGATTCTTATAAAAGACCCTTTCGCTTTACCGCTTTTTGAAGAAACAAAAATATCATATTTGCCGCTTTCCGCGTCAGATTCAATCTTAAAGCTCAGGCTGTACGTTCCGTTTGCGGATTCGGCAAACCTGAAAAATACCGGGGGATTTTCCGCACTGATATCGGAGGGTTCGGTTCCGTTTTTTAAAACCGTAACAGTTACATCAGAATCCGCATTGCCGCTTACGGAAACGGAGTCCGTTTCGGTATCGTAAACAACCGATACCGAAACTCCGTCCGCATAAACCGCAAAGGAAATGAGTAACAAACACAATATTGCTGATATTATTTTTTTTGACATATAATCAATTCCTTAAGCAATTTTTATAAAATTATTTTGTAACAGTAATACTCTCTGCCGCAACAGGCTGTAAGTCTGTTTTCCATGCAAACGCTTTAATCTCTGTTGTGTCATCGACCAATTCGCTCAAATCAACATTAAGCTTGTAGTATTCGCCGGGCGTAACGCTCTCGGAATTCAGTTTGATAAGGTTTATCTTGTCGATTCTGTTTCCAACATATGATACAAGAAGGAGCATACTGTTCGGCATCTCGTCAAAATAAGCGTCTGTTCTTACATGAGCATTTGAGCCGTCTTTTACTAAAACAAGTTTTGTAAATCCGTCCTGAACGGTAACAACGCCGTATGAAGTTTCTTTGCCTATGATGCGTGCATTAGTCGTATCGGAAACAAAGTTTGCAAGCTTCACGCTGCCATTTACTCTGACTTCGAAAAAGTCTCCGGTCTGTGCAGGCGCCGGAAGCGAAACCGATATAACGGCGCCGTCCGCGCTTAATTCGGCTCCTGCAAGTCTCTCGCCGTTTTTATATACCGCTGCGTTCTCCGATGACAAATTGTCTGCAAAAGCTTTTGAGAGCGTAAGCTTAAATTCCGTTGTACCTGCCTTAATGCGGGTTATGTTTCCGCTTAAAGCCTTAAAGCCGTCATCCTCCGCATTTTTGTATGCAACGGAAGAAACCTGAGGTGTGTTATAGTAATACGAATTTAAATTATCGAGCGTTATTCCGTTTTCCGCATCGGCCACTCTGTTTACACATTCAAACTGCAGTGTTGAATAGTTGCCCGCATATTTTGCGTCGTCCAAAAGCTTGCCTTTTCTTATAAATTTACCGTTGCAAAGCACTACATATGATTTGCTGTTATAGTCCGCAACCAATTTAATTCTGTACCATTCGCCGGGCACGTATTTAAAATCGGAATTGTATATTTCACCGCCTGTCGTAAACAGATAGCGGTCATTTCCTGCAAGACCCCAGCCTTCTGAAAGCTTTGTTGCCCATGTATCATTTTTGTCAAATTTGAAATCCGCTTCAAAAGTGGCTACTCCTTCACTTATTCCATTTATGATATTTGATGCCGGATAGTGACCGGATTCACCGTAATACTTTCTGTATGTAACAAACTGCGTTCCGTTCGGCACAATTTTGTAAGCCGCGTCTCCGCTTCCGTTTCTGCCCTCGGCTGCCGTCGAAAATGCCTTTACAGTATCACTTACCGGATTGTCACAAAAAAAGACAGTATATGTTTTGGGCCAGAAAGCAAATGTCAATTTATCATTCCATGGTAAACTGTCAGTAACCTCTACTCCGGTAAAATCAGTGCTTCCGAGAGACATTGCGTTTACAAAGCTGACTTTAAAATTATCTATCGAATAATCTGTTGGGGACGAGCCGTTGCTCTGGAACTTTATTCCTGCGGAATTGCCTATTGTGCCCGAGCCGAATCCGTAATCGCACTGACCTTTCTTAACCATATTGCCGTCATAGCTTACATAATACCATTTATTTGTCAAATCAGCCACAACCGCAACGTGCTTCCATACACCGAGATCATAAGAAATATCCGTGCCGCTAACCACGCCGCTGCTTGAGAAAATCGCCGAATTGCTTGATGTAGCGCTGTTTGACGTGTTGCCGGCATGAAGAAGAGCAATGTTTGTTTTGCTGTCTATTTTAATATCAAACTCCGTTTTTACAATTCCCTCCGTCAGTCCGCTTCCGTTGCCTGTTACGGCTTTCCCGAAGAAAAGAATGTCGGTAAATATCCAAAATGTCGGAAACCCTGTTGAATCACCTTCTGTTGTGAAACGCAGTCCGGTTGTGCCGTTCATACCCTCGTCAAACCCAAATTTTATTCCGTTGACATCAGCCGCGCCGATGCCGGCGGGGATAAAATTGCCCGCAACCGTGCTTGAGGAATCGTCAAATTCGTTTTCAAAAAGAACGATTTCCTCGGGAAGGTATCTAAAGAGCACAGTATCCGTTTCCGTACCCGACACAGCCGTCAATGTATGCGCGCCCGCAGAAAGCCCCGACGCGTCAAACGACAGCTCATATTTTGTTCCGTTGATTTCTCCCGTTCCCACGGATTTACCGTCCAACGTAAACGCAGGGGCGCTTGCCGCGCCTGAAACGGAAGCGGTGAATGTGATGGTATTGTCGCCGTAAACCGTCATACCGTTCTGAGGATACAGCAGGGTTACGGTTCCTGCGGCAAAGACAGCGCCGAAGCTTCCCAAAACAATGAATGTGCAGATAAGTAATGCCATAAGTTTTTTCGTCATGATAGTCCTCCTAAAAATTTTTTATTTATTTTCATTTTCACCCTTTTTGCCGACTTACCTTTTTAATGAAGCCACCGATGCAATCGGTACTCTTTCCGCCCACGAATCTATTATGCTGCAAATTATTTCATCACCCGCTGCATTTGAGGAAGGTGTTTCAAATTCCTCAGAGCTTTTTGCCGAAACCGTTTTTTCGGCAAAACCGATGCTTGTCATTATCCCGCCTTTGTAAACGCACTGAATACAAATGATTTTTTTATCTTCTTCCGTGTCGTTAACCAATGAAAGCTTTGAAAAAACGTTATCTTGTTCATCTAACTGTCCGAAATCCGTAATATCATATTCGCCGTTTGAAAAAACATGGTTTTTTACATAAAATCCCGTCTTTTCGGTCTTTAAAAGCACTTCGATTTTTTTACCCGTCTCCGTATTCTCTATAACCGCTTTAATATTGCTTCCGTCCTTGAGCTTATTAAACTTCTCGATTACTACGATTGCGGAATCTGTATTTATCGATGATTCGCATGCAATTTCCTTTCCGTTTTCATACAGAGAAATCTTATATTTTGCTTGATTGTATGTTCCTTTGAAATACATTTTAATCTGCTCTGCGCCGGACGGAATTACACCGTTTTTAATCTGACTCGAGCTGCCGTTTGCTTTTACAATCATATACTGAAACATCGGGGTTTCGTAAACCGAGCTGTATTTTATATTGTCAATCAAGAGATAGCCGCTGTCTGTATAGGCGTCCGCAAAAGCAAATCTCGGCGCAGAACCCGTTGAAGCCTTGGAAAGCTCTTCCGAATAAGCCGGCTCGTCGCTTCCGTTTATGTAAATTTCGCATTTTCTGTTACTGTAATTCAAAACCACCTTGAAATGATTCCATGTAAGCGGCTCAAGCGTCGTATCTCCGCATTTGCTGTATCTGAATATGTCAAATATATCTCCGCTTTCGTATCGAAGCCGCATGCCTTCGTTTGATACAAGGGCGTCAAATTCCAGCATTACGATTCCGGATGTATCCGGCAGAGTGAAATTGAAGAACGGCATATAAAGATTCGTGTCATTTGCATTTGTTGCAAGTATTTTAAGACACTGTATTTCATCCTCCCTCTTCTCTGCCAGAAACAAGGCATTGTTATTTGTAATCCATCCTATACCGCTTCCCGAAAGGTCTGACGACATTGTGTTAAAGTCTATTGACAAAAACTGTTTTTCCGTTGTGTCAACCACAGAAAATTCCGATTCTGCCACAGCCGCTTCCGCACCCTTTTTAATTCCCACGGCTTTGAAAGTATGTAAGCCGTAGGAAGCGTCATCATAAACCGCGGAATATGACGCCTCGCCACCGTCAAACGTTTTAAATAAGGTGCCGTCAATATAAAAAGATATTTTTTCAAGCCCTGTATCAGCCGACACTTCAAGAGTCGCCGACCCGTAGCCCACAGCAGCGCCCGGCAGCGGAGACAAAATGTCAATTCCGCCGGCAGCCTTGGGAGCTATCGGTATTAAAGCTAAACATAATATAATGAATATTGCCAGTTTTCGTTTCATCATCTCACCTCCTATCTTCCAAAGAATGTTACTTCGGTAAATGAATTCCAGCCGCCGCTTTTCCCGTTTACGGCTGTTGCTACAAGCTTAACATACCGGCCATTTAACGGCTTAAGCTTAAAGTACTCCTGCTCAAGCGTTGTTCCCGTTGTTGTTTCCGCTCCCGCAAATTCGTAATTTACGCCGTCTTTTGAGACATAAATCTCAAAGCTTTGCTTACGCTTGTCATTGTTGTCGCCCTGCCATACGGCAATCTTGGTCGAAGTAATGCTCCGCTCTTCTCCCAAATCAAAGATTAAATAAGGCGTTCCCATTGCCGAATATCTCGTTGACAAATCATCATCTATTGTGTTTTCGGGCCCGTTATCCTCCTGAGGAATATCGCTTGCTTCAACACCGAACACGAAAAGCTCTTTCTCTCCGTTTTGAAGCAACTCAAGCTTTTTGCATATAATCTTTACGGCGTAAGTCTCCGTAATATTCTTATCCGAAACGGTGATTTTGACAAGACCCGAAGGCTTATCGGGATATTCGATTTTCACATCTGCGCTGCTCTTTGCTTCAAACTTCGGCATCGGGGTTCCTTCAGCATAATAATATGTGTAGAACTTATTGCCGGAATTAAAATTGTTTATAAGCTTTCCGTCAACATTAATATATTGAAGCGACGGTTTTTCCGTCAGCGCGCCTTCTTCAAGCTTCCAGTCGTCAAGCTTTACAAGGTCGTATTCGGGCTTATATTCATCGCCTTCGAAATTAAACGTAAACGCCACGGCTATTGTTGCGCTTTTAACATCTTTAAGCGTAATCATAAGCTTATTTACTCTCGAGTCATCCGAGTCGCCGTTTATATGAGGCGATCTCTCATCGCCCTTCGCCCGTTCAACCCTGAACGTGCCGGGGCAGCCTTCCTGTATTGTTGCGCGCATATTTTTATATTTGCCCGTAAACTCAGCCGTTCTTCCGTCCTCCGAAACCGTTATCGGGCATTTTGTATGCAAAGCCCAGTCGACGGTGGATTTTTCATAAAGCTCAAATTCATCTTGAAGAATCACGCTCTGCCTGTTGTCAAAAAGCTTTACTCCTCTGCGCATCGAAACGGCATCTCTCGAATACGCGGACGATAAATCGGTTATTGCAAACGAAGATCTTTCGCCGCTTTCAAATGTTTGGAATTTCGTAAAAGCTCTGCTGTCCTGCCCGGGATAATAATCGTTATTAATCGTTATCATATTATGCCCTTCGGTTCTGCGTCTGTACAGATACGGCTGCTGCGACAGCGAGTAGCTTGCACTTCCCAAATCATATGCAAAATCCGTTCCGTATGCGTCCAGAACGAACTCTCCGCTGTCGTACTGTCCGTGCGGAGCGCTTACTCTGCCGGAATGTACGGCGGCAAAAATCGAGTTGCTGTCATAGCTGCTGTGAAGCATTACGGTCTCGGTTTCTCTTGCGTAATAGTCGAGCGGAACCTCAAGCTTTTCCGCAGAATTTTCGTATTCGGGAACATAATTAAATATAAATGTCGATTCCGTTCCCGCGGCATGGTCAGTAAAATACTTTTGTATGGACGGCTTTTTAAGCTTATTGGAGAAAAGAAGGAATTCGGGCGCTATAATCATAACATGGTTTGAGTCACCGTAATTGAATGTTCCGTTGCTGCCCTGCACGGCAATCATAAAATCAATTGTTTCCTTCATCCCGGGCGCGTCCATATAGCCAAAATCATTTCCGTATGCAGCGTCGAGTATATTTATAAAGTAGGTATAAAACATTGTGTTATAAAGCCAGTATGTTGTTCCCTCGCTCCAAGCGCCGTCGGGTGCGTAGCCTAAAGCGGATACCTTTATGTTTTCCATCGCGCTGCCAAGCAGTGTTTCACACAAATCGGGGTATATATCCATCAGCGTTGTTGCCGCGGCTATCACGCCCGTATTACATACGGTTTTCCAGTTTGAACATTCTTTTACCTGTGCCCATTTAAAGGTTCTTTTTCTTCCCACAACATCATTGTAATCCTCCATGGCATGGGTCAGGCCTTTGTTTAATATTGCTTCTTCGATTTTTTTGCGCTGTACGTCCGACAGATAGTCATAAATCCAATCATATCCCACCGCCATTGCAAAAAGATACTCACCCGTTGTCAGAAAGTGAATCTCGTTCCAATCGGAAAAATCACAAACCGCCTCCATATGCTCCCAAAGCTTTGCGGCATATTTTTCGTCCCCGGTAAGCCTGTATGCGAGTCCGAGATTTAATGACAGCTCCTTTAAGCTTCTCGCAACATCAAGACTTGAATTATCTATATATTTGTTTTGCAGAATCGGACCGTCAAGATTTTTTTCCGCTACATTAATTACAGATTCGGTCGCTTTTGCTATTCTTTCATTATTTTTTGCAAGCTCTTTTATTTCGTTGAACCTTGCGGAGTTGCCGAAAAGTCTCGGATGCTCATTTGCCGCAATTCTTTCGTTAAGCAATCTGTGCATCTCGCCGCCCGTGGTATCGTCAAAAACGAGATTTATTGCCGCGGTTTTAAAAAACGGCATATCGGTTGTAAAGTTGAAAAAGTTTTCTCTGTCTGAAATCACGGCAATCCCGCTTTTGTCAAGCGTAAGCTTCTTTCCGAGTTTTTCGGAAAGCTCGCCTATGTCTGTAAGATTGTCAAATCCGTATTTTTCTTTTACAAAATTCTCGTTCAGGATTCCTTTTCCGTTTTCGACTCTGAACAAAATTCCGTTATTCCAGATTTTTGTTTCACCGTTTTCATAGTATTTGTTTTTGTTATCGTAAAAAATTATTCCGCCGCCGAGATATTCGCTCATTTCTGTATCCGTAGCGAACATTGCATTGGCTGCAAGGGTTGAGTTTCTTCTGATATTTACGCCGTTTTTAATCAGAACGGACAAGGGCTGTGTTCCTGAATATGCACAGAAATTGTCAAGATAAAGCGTATGCTTTGACATATTCAGCCTTATCTCGCTGATATCTGTGAATTTTTCAAGTCCCAACGAAACGTTTCCGGTTTTCTTGACACCGTTTAAATATATCTCCGCTTTACCGTTTCTTTTAATGCATACGCTCAATGTATTAAAGGTGTCCGTTACGCCGCAGACGGCAAGCATAGTGCCGTCGGGAGCATACAAGTTTCCGTCAGCGCCGAAGTATGCAATTCTTCTGTTCAATCTTCCCAAATCATATACTTCAAGCGACACGCTTCCGTTTCCGAGCTCCGTAATGCGCAAGTCAAATTCTATGACAATATCCTCTTTTGAGCATACGCCCATATTTATGAATCCGGCATAGGTGCCTGTGCCTTCAAAGTATACGCACTTGCCAGAATCGGACGGCAGGCTTGCTATATACATACTGTTTCCGTTTGTAACCGAACTTTCCGGCTGGCTTCCGAGAGCCGCGGACTCAAAAGTGTAATTTGTGAAATACTGAAGATAAAAGCTTTCTTCTGTATTTGCCGAGATGCTTTGAGCGGACAAAAGCAAAACTAATACCAAAATTAACGAAATTATTTTTTTAGGCATTGCATTCCCTCCTTATCTTGTATATACGGCAAGCTGATTCGGCGAGCCCCAATCAAGCTCAATCATAATATCGTCCGCACCATCGCCGGCATCCTTTATACTTTTAATATCCTTTATTGAACCTAATTTTGTTTCATTTGTTTTTGTGTTGAATATATATATCGGCAAATTACTGTATTTCGACAGGATAAAAATCTTGTCATCGGGATTCGAAACACCCGAAAAAGCGCCGGGGTGTACGCTTGCTTTCAAGGCAATGTGCTTATCGGAAACCGAGTAAATTTTCCCCGCGATAAAGGTTGTGTCGTGCAGCACGCTTGACCCGACCTTTGAATAATCGATCCCAAAGCTTCTGGTGGCTTTGTCATATGTAGCAAGATTGAATCCGTTAAGCTCTCCGTTTTCATTGAGCGAATACTGTATGAAATCGCCCGCCTTGGGTATGTAATTGTTCTGTTTGTAGTAATCAAGCAGATCATATACAATGTTGTGCGTTTTTCCGCTGCCGGCAAACACTACTCCCAACGTTATATTGCCGTTTTTGTCAACCGTTTTAACAACATCCTTCACAAATTCCACGTTGTCGGAATCCGGGTCTATCGTATCGGGTACCGAGGAGCTTCCCGAAGCCGCAACGCTGTATGCCACAATTGCCGATGCTCCGAATTTTTCGTTGAAATCAAACATATCGGCGTTAAATTTATCATTATCGGAATACGGCTTTATGCGCGCTCTGAAAAATCCGAAATCGTATGTTTCCGAGTGATTATCACCGGCAATGTTTTTCGGGACCTCAAATATTACCGCATTGTCAGTAAACGCATACGGAAAAAGCTGTTCCGAATATGCCCTGTAGATAACACCCTTATTTTTAATGATTCTTGTAAGTGAATCATCGGGGTTTACAGAAGCTCCGAAGTATTTTTCTTCTGTTTCGGCGTTTTCGTCAACATCGGTAAGCGTATCTATTTTGGAGATTAAACCGTTTTTGTCAACACCATATTTAATCAACTGATATTTCGGAATATCGCCGTTTAAAAACGTATTTGTAATTTTTGCGTCAGATGATGAAAGATTTTCTCCGTCAAATAAAATTTTATCGCAAATATCAAAGGTTTTTCTCTCGTTTGATTCCGTCAAAACAAGCATTTGAGTTTTATTAAAGCCTTTTCCGAATTTCATGGAAAGAAAATAGCCGTATTTCATAATGCCGTCTCCCGTATACTTTTCGGCAAAGCAGATTCTGCCCTTTTCATCATAATACACGGTCAGGCTCATGCCGACATAAATATCTTTAAAGTATTTTTTGAAGTAAGAATTTGTAGTCTTTCTTACATCATCTATAAAGATATCATTTCCCTCCGTTGCGGTAACCGTTGCACCGTACATAACGTCATATCCGCAAAGAGCGTCGGTTATTTCCCCGTCCTCGGAAACATAAACGCCTACAACCATGTTTTTCGGAAGAGCCGAAGGGGAAATCTTTTTTCTTCCTTCCGGAGAGTAAAAACTGAGGCTGTCAATTTCCACACCTTGTTTTCCGCCTATTGTCTTTCCGTTCTTATCGTAAACCACAGAATCATCCACAGAAGAAACAATAATATACTCCGGAGAAAGAATATGCGCAACATCGATTTTTCCGTCCGAATTATTGTCAATCAGTCTGACTATTGCGTCTTCTTCTTTAAAATCGGGATTAAAAGCTATCTTATAGTTTTTCAGAAGTATGTAGCCTGCATCAAACGAAAATGTCAGTGCTTTTCCGTTTTCATCGTAGGCTTTGAGCCTGTTTGATGAAAAGCCCGAGATATCTTCCGAAGCAATTTCCGTTACGGTGTTTTTATTTGACTCAATTAAGCCCACAATTTTATCATCGGAATCCAAAAGTGCCTTCACATGAAGACCGAGAAATTCATCATAATCGCCGTTGCAAAAATAAGTGTCTCCCGAAATATCGATTTTTTCATCACCCGGCGCAGAGCTTCTCATGGTTTTGTTTCCGATTCCCCACACAACACCGTCCGCAATACGTATATCGAAGTATTTCTGCATTACGCTCAAATCGGATTCGCTGTATTTTATCACGTCATCAGGATTACCGGATTTTATACCGCTTGCATTTATAAACTTTGATTTTAATGTGTTTGCAATAAGTATGTATGCCCTTTGGGCGTTAAGCTCGGTATCCAAAGTTCCGCCGACATTTTTTGTTATTTTAAGCTCGTTTGCCAAAGCGTAATATCCTACAGGGTATCCGCCGTAAAGCTCGGTAAGATCGCCGTATCCCAAAGCCTTTATAATCATCGCCAAAGCCTGCGAATAAGTAATTGCGTTACCGGATCCGAAATAGTATTCGGATACTCCGCTTGCCACTCCGCGAATACGCGCCTCACTTATTTCCGCCGCAAAGCTGTCATCTGCGGAAACATCGTTATAAAAGAATTTATACTCCCCGCATTCCACATTAATCATACGCATCGTAAGCGCCACAAACTCATTTCTTGTAACAGTGTCTGCCGCATTCAAGTCTATTCCGTTTGTAATATCAAGTACTTGCAGAATCTCGCGGCTTTCATAATAATTGTAATCGCCTTCGGCAGCCGATGCTTCGTCGCACAAAAATGCTGAAAAAACCGAAAAAAGCATAAAACAGGTTACAAACAGTGCAATTTTTTTCTTAAACATGCCTCTTCTCCTTTAAAAATTATTTTTCAAATTCGATAATCATCATTTTCTTTGCCGGCACCGAAATTATATCCGGGCATTTTGTATCGGATTCCTTAACTCCGTTTTCACCGTCAGATATCAAAACTTTTTTCATTGTGTAATCTCCCGTAGTTTCAAGCTTATATTCAAGCGGTTTATCTTCTTCGTTTGCAATGAGTATAAGTCCTGTTTTTCCGTCCGTTGCCGCCAATGCAGGCAAATATTCAGAATCGCATTTAAGCTCTGCCTCGCTGCCGAGCTTATAGAGTCTGTTAAATCCCTCAAAAGCGTAATATGCCGGAAATACTGAATTATATTGCAGGGGATTGAAAATGCCGTTATAAATCCCGTCCTCCTGCCCGTCGTAATACATCAGCTTGTCAAGCGGTTCGCGGTGAAGATAAGTAATCATTGTAAGAATTCTTGCGGCATCTTCCTCACTGCCTCTGTACTGCGTTCCGGGATTCCATTCGTTCAATATGCTTTCGGCTTTATCAAAACCGTATTCATTGAGTTTTTCGCGAACAAATCTTGTATATAATATACTGCGTTTCGAATCTTCATAGCTGTGCCATGAGAAAAAGTCCAGCGGCGCTTTATGTTCATCTGATGTTATGTACTTTAAAAAACCTTCAAAAAATTCAAGGAAATATTCGGCTCTGTGAGAGGGGATTCCCGGTGAATCATATCCGTCTTCTATGGCATACATTCCGCATCCGGCATAACCGCCGACTTTTATATCGTCAAAAACGGATTTTAAATAATTTGCCGTTACCTCATACAAAGAATAGTACTGCTCCTTCGTACCCTTCCACATGGGGTTATCTTCTATGTTACGCTCATTATCGGGTTCATTCCAGATTTCCCAGTATTTTATTCCGTAGTGAAAACCGTTTGCAAAGCCGTGATTATAGTGTTTTATTATTCCCTCGCATATTTTTGCCCATCTAAGATTATCCTTCGGCGGAAAAATATGATACGCTTTTATAAAATGCGAATTTTCAATAGTTGCGCCGAGTCTGTAGAAAGGTTCTGTGCCCTGCTCTGTTATTTCCGCCAAAAGCTTATCCGTAAAAGCGAAATC
>USAP01000024.1 GCA_900552775.1 uncultured Eubacteriales bacterium
TCGCAAAAAAGATGTTTAGCAGGGCAATACTTCCTTGCCGGGCTGTGGCTAAAGTCGGTTAACTTTTTAAACAGCCCCATTCGGGTCTTTGGAAAAAATAACAGACAAAGCATTTTTATTTTGCAAAAATCATTTACAATTTATTCCGAATGTAGTATAATAATATAGAATACGTATATTGAAAGGAGCGGCAAAATGAATAACGGAGAATTTACCGTAAACCTTAAAAAAATTGTGGAAGAGTTTGATCTTGAAACGATTTACAAACCGGATGATGCGGATGAACGAAAAATATGTACATCTGATATTTTAAGACCCGGACTGCAGCTTGCAACCGGGTTTGAAGAATATTTTAACACCGACAGAATAATGATGTTCGGCAATCTTGAAAATGCATATATGAAAACGCTGGAATCCGAAGACAGATATTTAAGGCTTAAAAGACTTTTTTCGCATCATTCGCCGGCGCTTATTGTAGCGCGCGGACTTGATGTATATCCGGAAATTGTTAAAGCGGCACAGGAATGCGCAATGCCGGTATACAGAACAAAAGTGAGTACATCGCCGTTTATGGCGGCGCTTATCGGAGCGCTCAATGTCCATTTGGCACCGCGTATTTCACGCCACGGAGTTTTGGTTGAAGTATACGGCGAAGGTATTTTGCTTTTGGGTGAAAGCGGCGTCGGGAAAAGCGAAACGGCAATTGAGCTTTTAAAACGCGGGCACAGACTTGTGGCAGATGATGCGGTAGATATACGCCGTGTTTCGTCAATTACACTTGTCGGCTCATCGCCGGCGGTGATAAAACATTTTGTGGAAATCCGCGGTATAGGAATTGTGGATGTGCAGAAAATATTCGGTATGGGCGCCGTAAAAGATACGGAGAAAATAGATTTTATTCTGAATTTCGAGCCTTGGCAGGAAGACAAGGAATATGACAGACTCGGAATGGAAACGCAGTATACGGAGCTTTTGGGTATAAAAATCCCGTCCATAACCGTTCCCGTAAAGCCCGGCAGAAATCTTGCGGTTATAGTCGAGGTGGCGGCGATGAATCACAGACAGAAAAAAATGGGTTACAGTGCGGTTGACGCGCTCAATAAACGCCTTGCGGCGGAATTCGGAAATAATTAAAAGCAAAAATCTCTTATCATTCCTTGCCCTGTAGATAAGAGATGTTAATTTACAAGCAAGCTGATACAGGGCGGCGGAATGGAGATTAAAATGTATATAGGAATAGACCTCGGAGGGACGTTTATAAAGGCGGGAATAGTGGCGGAAGACGGCACGATAATACACAAGGACAGTGCGCCTGCGGGAGCAGGCAGAGAAAGCAGCCTTATTATTGCCGATATTGCCGCGCTGATTAAAAAAGTTTTGAAAGACAGCGGTACAGATATAAAGAATATAAAAAGCATCGGAATAGGAAATCCCGGGACATGTGACACAGAAAACGGAATTGTTGTGTGCGCGGCAAATCTCGGACTTTACAACGTAAATATGAGAGACGAGCTTCAGAAATATTTTGATTTGCCCGTTTTTGTGGGAAATGATGCAAACTGCGCGGCACTTGGCGAATATGCAATGCTTGACGAAGATATTTCGGACATGGTGTTTATAACTCTCGGAACAGGCGTGGGCGGCGGTATCATAATAGATAAAAAGCTTTACACAGGTAAAAACGGCTCTGCTGCCGAAGTCGGACATATGATAATAGAACAGGGCGGAATTCTCTGTAACTGCGGCGCGCGCGGATGCTGGGAAAAATATGCGTCTGTTACGGCTCTTATAGAGCAGACAAAAGAATACGCAAAGAATCATCCGGAAAGCGCTGTTGCCAAGGCATGTGAAAACGAGGTTAACGGAAAAACCGCATTTGTTCTCGCAAAACAGGGGGACAAAGGCGGAAAAGAAATTGTCGATACATGGATTTCGTATGTTGCAATAGGGATTTTAAGCATTATAAATCTTTTGCAGCCGGAGCTTATTCTGATAGGCGGGGCAATAAGCCGTGAAGGAGATTATCTGCTTAACCCAATAAGAGCAATTCAAAGCGGAAACACATATTCCAAAATAGAAAACAAGACAAGAATTATGCAGGCAAGTCTCGGAAATGACGCGGGACTTATAGGAAGTGCTTTTTTGGGCAAAGGAGAAATAAGGTGACAAGTTCTTTCATTTATGACGAGCTGAATAAAATTAGCGGCGGAGTTTTGAAAAATGAGCCTATGTCGCGCCATACGACTTTTAAAATAGGCGGCGAAGCGGATTTTTTGGTTCAGCCGTCAACGGTTTCCGAAGTATGCGGTTGCGTAAAGTTTTTGAGGAAAGAAAAAATTCCGTTTGCGGTTATCGGCAACGGGTCAAATCTTTTGGTTTCCGATAACGGCTTTAGAGGAGTTATAATAAAGCTTTTGAAAAACTTTTCACAAATCCGTGAAGAAGACGGACTTATTTGTGCTCAGGCGGGAGCCACGCTATCGTCACTTGCGGCATTTGCCGCGGAAAGAGGACTTGAAGGTTTGCAGTTTGCATCGGGGATACCCGGTACTGTGGGCGGAGCCGTGCTTATGAACGCCGGAGCATACGGCGGACAGATGAGCGATGTTGTTGTAAGAACAAAATATATTGATAAAAGTTCCGAAATTCAAACGGCGGAAGAACATGGATTTTCGTACAGAAGCTCGGTTTTTCAGAAAAACGGCGGAATTATTCTTGAAACCGCCATGAAGCTTCAGCATGGCAATCGTGACGAAATATACGAAAAAATGAGAAGCCTTGCAGAGGCAAGACGCGAAAAACAGCCGCTTAATTTTCCGAGCGCGGGCAGTGCATTTAAAAGACCCGAGGGATTTTTTGCGGCGAAGCTTATAGATGACGCGGGTTTGCGCGGATTTACAGTGGGCGGCGCCAAGATTTCGGAAAAACACGCCGGATTTGTTATAAACCGCGGCGGAGCAACGCAGAAAGATGTGTCGGAGCTTATGCAAAAAGTGAGCGACACTGTTTATGAAAAATTCGGGGTAAGACTTGAAAGAGAAATTAAATTTTTGGGAGACTGAAGAAATGAAGGTTATTATAGTAACGGGACTTTCCGGAGCGGGAAAGACAAAAGCAATCAGAAGCCTTGAAGATATGGGGTTTTACTGTGTTGACAACATGCCGCCCGTGCTTATCAGCAAATTTGCGGAGATGTGTTACAACTCGCAGGGAAAACTCACAAAGGTTGCAATGGTTGTGGATGTGCGAAGCCATGAAATGTTCAGTGAGCTTACGGGTGAACTGGCGCAGCTTCAGCGCGACGGAATAGAGCATAAAATCCTTTTTCTTGAGGCTTCCGATGAAACTATAATAAAAAGATATAAAGAAACGAGGCGCAATCATCCGCTCCAGTACGGCAAGGGTATAAGAGACGGGATAAAGCGCGAAAGAGAACTTTTAAAAGAAATAAAAAAACATGCCGACTATGTTATAGACACAAGCAGCATGAAAACAGAGCATTTAAGTGAGAATATAAAGACACTGTTTCGTGAAAACGATGCCGAGGGCAAAATGCTTATAAACGTGATGTCCTTCGGCTTCAAATTCGGTTTGCCGCTTGACTGCGATTTGGTTTTTGACGTGAGATTTCTTCCGAATCCTTTTTATGTTGCCGAGCTTCGGGAAAAAACGGGCAAGGAACCTGAAATAAGAGATTTTGTTATGAATAATGAAGTTTCGGAAAAATTCAGAGATAAACTGCTCGATATGATAGAATTCCTGATTCCGCAATATGTTGAGGAGGGCAAAGGAAATCTTGTGATAGGAATCGGATGCACGGGCGGAAAACACAGAAGCGTTGTAATAAGCGAGCTGCTCTACAAAGAGCTTCTTGACAAAAATCAGAAATGCGTTATAAATCACAGAGATATTGACAAAAAATAATATCGGGTCAAACATTAAAAAGACCCTCCTCGGAGGTTTATATGGCTGAAACGCTTAAAATAGTGGCATTGGGAGGCGGAACAGGGCTTTCCACAATGCTCAGAGGACTTAAAAAGTATACACATAACCTCACCGCCGTTGTTACTATGTCGGATGACGGGGGAGGTTCGGGAATACTGAGGCAGGATTTGGGAATGCTGCCTCCGGGCGATATACGCAATTGTCTTTTGGCACTTGCCGATATAGAGCCTACAATGGAAAAGCTGTTTACCTACAGATTTGATGACGGAATTTTAAGAGGGCAAAGCTTCGGAAATCTCTTTTTGGCGGCAATGAACGGTGTTTACGGGGATTTTGAAGAGGCTGTGCGCCACGCCAATGAAGTTTTGGCGGTTGTGGGAGAAGTTTTGCCGGTTACAAACCAGGATATAAGAATGTGTGCCGAGTTTGAAGACGGCAAAGAGGTTTTCGGAGAGTCGAAAATAGCAAATGCAAAAATACAAAACGGCGGCAGAATAAAAAAGGTTTCTCTTGTGCCTTCAAAGGTTGAACCCGCTTCGGGAGTGCTTGAAAGCATTGCGGAAGCGGATATGGTTATTTTGGGACCCGGGAGCCTTTATACAAGCGTTATTCCCACGCTGCTTGTAAACGGAGTGTCGGACGCGGTTAGAAAAAGCCGCGCAAAGAAAATTTTTGTATGTAACGTTATGACGCAGCCCGGAGAAACGGACGGTTATTCCGCAATTGATCATATAAAAGCGCTTGAAGAACATGCAGGTATGAAGATTGTGGATTACTGCGTTGTAAATACGGGGCGTATGCGCGAAGACGTTTTAAAACGTTACGCCGAAGACAGGCAGACGCCCGTAAGTTTTGATGAAAGGGATTTTGCAGAGCACGGAATAAAGCTTATAGAAGCCGATATGCATCTTGACAATGCGCTTATTGCGCGTCATAACCCTGACATCCTTGCAAAAACCATAATTGATTTTTACAAAGGTAATGCGGAGTGAGAAATATGTCTTTTTCAGCTGAAATAAAAAACGAGCTATGCCGAGAAAGTATAAATAAAAAGTGCTGCGCGCAGGCGGAAATATGCGGCATACTTTTTTTCGGAGGTGTTATAACCGAAGAAAACGGAGTGTGCTCATTTCGTTTTACAACCGAAAGCAAGGCTGTGACGGAACGGTGCTATTGCCTTTTTAACAAAGTGACGGAGGGTGAGTTTTTCCCGTTGAGACTCGTAACGAGCGTCACAAAAAGAGGCTTTGTGTACACGGTTTCCATGGAGATTGAAAGCGAGCTTGCCTTCGGAAAGGGAACTCGGATTTACAGAGCTTACGCAGGAGAGAACGACTGCTGCAAAAAATCTTTTATGCGCGGAGCGTTTCTGGGAGCGGGTTCTGTGACAAATCCGATGAAAGCATATCATGCCGAGCTTGTTACGCATCATAAAAAGCTTTGTGAAGGAACGGTGAATCTTCTTGCGGAAGCCGGGTTTGTTCCGAGGCTTGTAATGCGCAAATCAAATTATGTTATATATTTTAAAAGCGGTGACGAAATCGAAGATTTTCTGACATTTTTGGGTGCCACGGCTTCTATGATGGAATTTGCAAATGCCCGTATATATAAAGATACAAAAAATAACATAAACAGGAAAATAAATTGCGAAACCGCGAACACGGATAAAATATACGGTGCGGCAATAAATCAGATGAAGGCAATAAATAAGCTTAAAGCTGCCGGGAAATTTGTATTTCTTCCCGAAAAGCTTCAGGATACGGCAAATCTCAGATGTGAAAATCCGGAAGCGTCTTTGGCGGAACTTTCCGCGCTTTCCGTGCCGCGCGTTTCAAAATCGGGAATATCTCACAGGCTTAAAAGACTTGAAGAGTTGGCGGAGTTACTGGTGAAAAAAGATGAAAAATAATTTTGTTCATTTACATGTCCACAGTGAATACAGTTTGCTTGACGGAGCGTGCCGCATAAAAGAGCTGGCAGAACGCGCCGCAGAACTTTCCATGCCCGCACTGGCGCTTACAGATCACGGAGTTATGTACGGTGCGGTGGATTTTTACAATGCGGCAAAAGAAGCCGGTATAAAACCCATTATAGGCTGCGAGGTTTACGTTGCGCCGCGTTCGCGCTTTAACAAGGAAATGGGAATTGACAATAATATAAGCCATCTTGTGCTGCTTGCGAAAAATGAGGAAGGATACGGAAACCTCATTAAAATAGTTTCTGCGGGCTTTGTGGACGGATTTTATTATAAACCGAGAGTTGACAAAGAGCTGCTCTCAAAATACAGCGGCGGTCTTATTGCGCTTTCGGCGTGTATTGCCGGTGAGATTCCGAAGCTTATATTAAACGGGAACTATGACGCGGCAAAAAAACTGGCGCTCGGCTACCGCGATATGTTCGGGGAAGAGAATTTTTATCTTGAGATACAGGATCACGGCATTGCTGAGCAGAAAAAAGTAAACGCAGCGCTTTGCAAAATGTCCGAAGAAACGGGAATTCCGCTTGTTGCAACAAACGACGCGCATTATTTAAGACGGGAGGACGCTGAAAACCACGATTTACTGCTTTGTATTCAAACGGGAAAAACCGTGGACGATACGGACAGACTTAAGTTTCAGACAAATGAATTCTACTTAAAAAGCGGAGAAGAGATGGAAAATCTCTTTGCATATGCGCCGGAAGCCATAAAAAACACTTTAAAAATTGCAGAGATGTGCAATGTTGAGTTTGAATTCGGAAAGCTTAAATTGCCGCGATACCCCGCACCGGGAGATAGCTTTGAGTATCTTAAATCCTTGTGTGACAAGGGACTGGCAAGACGATATCCGAAGCCGACGGAGGAAATACAGAAAAGACTTTCGTATGAGCTTTCCGTTATTTCCGATATGGGTTTTGTGGATTACTTTCTGATTGTATGGGATTATGTTAACTTCGCAAAAAGCCACGGAATTATGGTGGGACCGGGCCGTGGTTCGGCGGCGGGAAGCATTGTGGCGTATACTTTGGGTATAACGGATATAGATCCGATAAAATACGGGCTGATTTTCGAAAGATTTTTAAATCCGGAGAGAATAAGCATGCCCGATATAGACGTAGACTTTTGTTACGAACGCCGTCAGGAAGTTATAGATTATGTGGTTTCAAAGTACGGGAAAGACCATGTGTCACAGATAATAACTTTCGGAACAATGGCAGCGAGAATGGCTGTGCGCGATGTGGGCAGAGCCTTGGGTATGCCTTACGGCGAGGTTGACGCAGTTGCAAAAATGATACCGACGGAGCTTGGAATCACAATTAAAGAGGCACTTAAGGTAAATCCGGATATTGCGGCGCTTTGCGAAAAAGATAAAAGTATTAAAAGGCTTATTTCTGTTTCATCGGCGCTTGAGGGCTTGCCGAGGCACGCTTCGACGCATGCGGCGGGCGTTGTTATATGCGACAAAAGCGTTGACGAATATGTTCCCTTACAGAAAAACGATGATGTTATAACAACTCAGTTCCCGATGGGTACAATCGAAAGACTCGGACTTTTAAAAATGGATTTTCTCGGTCTGCGAAACCTGACGGTTATAAAAAATACGGCAGAACTTATCCGTGCCGGCGGAACGGATTTTGATATTGAAAAGATAGATTATGACAGCCCCGAGGTTTATAAAATGATAAGCCGCGGTGAAACGGAAGGTGTTTTCCAGCTTGAAAGCAGCGGCATGAAGTCGTTTATGAAACGGCTTGAACCGCAGAATCTTGAAGATATTATAGCCGGGATTTCGCTTTACAGACCGGGACCTATGGATCAGATTCCGCGCTATATAGAAAATAAACAGCATCCGGATAAAATAAAATATAAACATCCCCTGCTGGCTGATATTCTGGACGTTACGTACGGATGCATAGTGTATCAGGAGCAGGTTATGCAGATTGTGCGCGTTTTGGGCGGATACAGTCTGGCAAGAGCGGATTCCGTGCGCAAGGCTATGAGCAAAAAGAAACAGGACGTTATGGAAAAAGAGCGCGCGGTATTTGTGAAAGGCGCGCAGGAGAGGGGTGTGCCGGAGAAAACCGCAAATGAAATTTATGATGATATGATTGATTTTGCAAAGTATGCCTTTAACAAGTCGCACGCGGCGGCTTATGCGGTTGTGGCATACAGAACGGCATATCTGAAATGCTTTTATAAAACCGAGTATTTTGCGGCGCTTTTTAACAGTATCATAGGCAATACAGATAAAACCGCGGAATATTTTGAAGAGTGCACGAGAATGGGCATAAAGATTCTGCCGCCGCATATAAATTCCAGCATGGCACGTTTTTCTGCGGAAAGCGGCGCTATAAGAGTCGGTCTTTGCGCGGTAAAAAACGTTGGCGCGGCATTTTGCAATTCATGTGTTGACGAGCGGCGCGAAAACGGTGATTATTTAAGTCTCGGCGATTTTGTAACACGCATGGTAAAGCGCGGTTCGGTAAGTAAAAGGGCGGTTTCTTCATTTATTCTTGCCGGGGTGTTTGACGGATTTAATGTAACGCGGTCATCATTGCTTGCAAAGCACGAGGAACTTATAGATGCTGCCGCGGCAGAAAACAAGAACAACGCCGCGGGGCAGGTATCGCTTTTTGAAATAATCGAAGATAAAAGCAAAACTTTTTCGGAGGAGTACCCGGATATTGCCGAGTTTAATCCGCGTGACTTGCTGGAATATGAAAAAGAAGCGATGGGAATTTACGTTTCGGGTCATCCGCTGGATGAATTCAGACGCGAAGTTGAACGCGCGGAAACCATGAGCATAGGTGCAATAAAACGTGCCGCAGAAGAGTCCGGGGAAAAAACGGACAAGCTTTCCGTAACGGTTGCCGGACTTGTGGCGGCAAGAAAAAATAAACTTACAAAGAGTTCGGCGCGCATGTCATTTGTGACGCTGGAAGATTTAAGCGGAAGTATAGAAGTTATAGTTTTCCCGAAAACTCTTTTAAAGTGCGATGCGCTGCTTTCGGGTGATTTGCCCGTTAAAGTAATCGGCAGAACAGATGTAAGAGAAAACGAAATACCTAAGATAATTGCGGAAGATATATTGCCTTTGCAAAAGGGAGAGGTAGAAGGCGAGCTTCTTCTGAATATTGAAAATAAGGCGCTGCTTGATGAAATACATCCGATAATAATGAAAAACACGGGGAAAGACGGTCTTTTTCTGGCTGTCGGAGAAAAAGAGTATGAAGCCGTACCGAAAATAAAAATAACGGAAAATCTGATAAATGAGCTGGGAAGTGTTCTCGGCGCAAAGAATGTTATAAGGAGAGTTTGAACAAAAATGAATTTAAACGGAGATTATATTGTAATCAAAGCACTCGAAAACGGTGTCAGCATAACGGGACTTACAAGAGGACGCGACACGAAGTTTCATCACACGGAAAAGCTTGACGCAGGTCAGGTATATATAGCGCAGTTTACCGAGACCACTTCGGCGATAAAAGTGACAGGCAGAGCGGAAATCAAGACGGCGCACGGAGATCTTGAAAGCGGAACTGAGGAATAAAAATGCTTGGAAAAACTGATGTTGCGGTTATAGGCGGCGGCGCTTCCGGGATTGCGGCGGCAATTTTTGCGGCACGCGGCGGAGCCGATGTGTATATATGCGAAAGATTGCCGCGTGTCGGAAAGAAAATTCTTGCGGCAGGAAACGGACGTTGTAATTTAAGCAATGCGCAGCTTTCGCCCGAGAGATACAGAGGTGATATCGGGTTTGTCTCGCATGCGCTGAATTTGTTCGGACTTTCCGAGATGTTTGATTTTTTTGAAAGTGTGGGACTTCCGTGCACGGAACTTGAAAACGGAAAGCTTTTTCCGCAAAGCTTGCAGGCTTCATCGGTGCTTGATTTGCTTCGGGCAGAGTGTGAAAGACTGAAAATAAAAGAGATTACCGATTTTTTTGTTACGTCAATAAAAAAAGAAAACGGAGGCTTTCGCATAGTTTCGGAAGATGATGAAATATTTGCAAAAAAAGTTATTGTTGCATGCGGCGGAATGGCTTCGCCAAAATTCGGAACGGACGGAAACGGCTATAATCTGCTGAAAAAATTCGGGCACACCGTATCCGAACTGCACCCTGCGCTGCTGCAGATTAAAACGGAAAAACCGCGCAAGGCGCTCAAAGGGATAAAACATGTCGGCAAGGCCACGCTCATATGCGGCGGAAGAAAGATAAAAAGCTCGGAGGGAGAACTTCTTTTTACCGATTACGGGCTTTCGGGGCCGCCCGTGTTTAATCTTTCGGGTGACGCGGCGCTTGCGCTCTCGCGCGGCGAAAAAGCTGAAATATCCCTTGACTTGCTTCCGCAGACGGATTTTCGCGGGCTTTTGGAGCAAATGGAAAAAAGAGTTTTAAAATTTTCGCATCTTTCGGAAGAAAACTTTTTAAACGGTGTTTTGCCTAAAAAACTCGGCTATGAAATACGCAGAAGCGAAAGCACGGCGCGCGGTATGACGCGCCTTATGAAAGATTTTAGGTTTACAGTGAGCGGAACCACAGGTTTTGCAAACGCTCAGGTTACGTCCGGCGGAGTGAATACCGGTGAAATAGATAACGGCACCATGATGTCAAAAAAAGTTAAAAACCTTTATATAACCGGGGAGATAATGAATGTTGACGGTGACTGCGGCGGATTCAATCTGCAGTGGGCGTGGTGCACGGGTGCGCTTGCGGGACAGGACGCGGCGCGTACGCTGAAATAACGGAGAACAACAAATGATTTTGGTAAAAGACATAAAACTTCCGCCGGAAAAAGCAGCGGATGTAAAAAAAGCGGCGGCAAAAAAACTTGCGATTTCGGAAGACGATATCACGGATATCAAAATTTTGCGCCGTTCCATAGACGCGCGAAAAAAACCGATGTATATTTTTACGGCTGCGGTGTCTCTGCGGAACGAAAAGAATGTAAGCGGCGAAAGATATGAAGGAATTAAGCCGATTTATATAAAAAAAGCAAAATTTAGAAAACGCCCGGTTATAGCCGGATTCGGGCCCGCCGGAATGTTTGCGGCGCTGATGCTTGCACGTGCGGGCGCAATGCCGCTTGTACTTGAACAGGGGAAAAGCGTGGAGGAAAGAAAGCGTGATGTTGCCGCGTTTTTCGGCGGCGGGGAGCTTTGCGAAAGTTCCAATATTCAGTTCGGTGAAGGCGGCGCAGGTACTTTTTCCGACGGCAAGCTTGCAACGGGCATAAAGAGCAGATATATTAAAAATGTGCTCGGCACGTTTGTTGAATTCGGAGCAAAAGAGGATATACTCATTGACGCAAAGCCGCATATAGGCAGCGATGTTTTGCCGCGTGTGGTTACAAATATCAGAAAAGAAATTGAAAGACTTGGCGGTGAAGTAAAATTCGAGGCAACGCTTGAAGATATAATAACGGATAAAAATGTGCTTTGCGGTGTCAAAACAGATAAAGGTGAAATTGAAACCGATACGCTGTTTCTGGCAGTCGGCCACAGCGCCGGAAAGACTTTCGGAATGCTGCAAAAAAACGGAGTGCGGCTTGAATCAAAGCCGTTTTCGGTAGGGTGCAGAATAGAACATCTGCAAAAGGACATAAGCCGTGCGCAGTACGGCGCAGCTTCAAAAATACTGCCGCCGGCAGATTACAAGCTTGCGTGCCACTTAAAAAACGGGTTTTCGGTTTATACATTTTGCATGTGCCCGGGCGGTTATGTTGTAAATTCCAGCTCGGAGAAAGGCGGAATAGTAACAAACGGCTACAGCGAGAGCCGAAGGGACGGTAAAAATGCAAACAGTGCATTGCTTGTGGGAGTTTCTCCGGAGGTCTTCGGGGATGACCCTTTGGGCGGCATAGAGTTTCAGAGAAAAATAGAAAAAGCGGCATTTGATATTTCGGGCAGCTTTAAAGCGCCGTGTCAGCTTGTGGGAGATTTTTTGCAGGGCAAAGAATCTCGTCGGATCGGAGATATAGAACCTACTTTTTCGGGCGGAGTTACGCTTTCGGATATTTCGCTTTGTCTTCCGCGGTTTGCGTCGGAAAGCCTGCGCGAGGGGATAAGGCAATTTGCCACACGTTTGCATGGGTTTGACAGATATGACGCCGTTTTAACGGCGCCCGAAACGAGAAGCTCATCGCCTGTGCGGATTGTTCGCGATAAAGAAAGCATGCAAAGCGGAATAAAAGGAATATATCCCATAGGCGAGGGAAGCGGCTATGCAGGCGGTATAACCTCATCGGCAATAGACGGAATATATGCGGCGGAAAAAGCGATAGAGTTAAACTTGGGAGGTTAATTTATGTATATAAGAAGTAAAATATTGCTTGCGGCAAACAAGCTTTTCAAAGCGCCGGTTCATCCTTTTAATCTGCAGAATGACGGTGTTAAAAGCTATGCCGAATGGCAGTTTGAACGCGGAGAGAAAACAATCGAGTTTTTTCTCAAGGGTTATTCAAAAGAACAGATGTTCAAGGATAAAATCGTGGTTGACATAGGCTGCGGCGCGGCAGGAAAATCGCTTTACTATGCGTCGCTCGGAGCGGAGAAGGTTTACGGTCTCGAGATTCTTGAAAAATACCGCGGCGAGGCGGAAGCCTTGGCGAAGAAAAAAGGTCTTTCCGATAAATTTTCTTTTGTGTGCGGAGATTCGGCGAAACTGCCGTTTGAGGACGGGTTTGCCGATACGGTTATAGTCAACGACGCAATGGAGCATGTTGACGACCCTAAGCAGACCATCAGAGAAATGATGCGTATATTAAAACCCGGCGGCAGAATTTTTATAAATTTTCCTCCGTATTACCATCCCATGGGCGCGCATCTGACGGACGCGGTGTATATTCCGTGGGTACAGATGTTTTTCCCGGATAAGGTGCTTATAGAAAGCTATAAAGAGCTTGTGCATGACTTGCCCGACGGCGAGGAACGCATAAAATTCAGAATTTCAAAAAATAAAAAAGGAGAAGAGTACTTCTCCTACATAAACAAGATGACATTGAAAAGGTTTAAAACAATTTTAAACGCACTTGACATAACGCCCGAATATTACAGCGAGGAACCGCTGCGCGGATTTTTGGCGCCGGCTGCAAAAACGGCTCTTTTCAAAGAAATGCTCGTTAAAATGGCGGTGTGCGTGCTGAAAAAAGATTAGATTTTGCCGAGGTCGTGAAGGCATTTCTTCAAAAGAAGCTCTATGATTTCATCGCGCTCGACGCGGATTATCACGGCGCGGGCGTTGTTATGGCTTGTGATATATGTCGGGTCTCCCGAGAGGATATATCCCACAAGCTGACTTATCGGATCATAGCCCTTTTCCGTAAGAGATTCATACACGTCCGAAATTACATCGAGAATTTGCTCCGAACGGTCGGGCTGGGGTGAAAATTTAATGGTATTGTTTTCCATGACAACGCTCCCTTTCTTACATAAAATCTGTCTTTATATATATCTTACAATATAAATATTAACAAATCAAGGGATTTTTTATTACAATGTTATTACGAGTTTGTGAATAAAACGGGATATATTTCGGCGGTTCGGCATTTTTGATAGTTTTTTGATTGTTAATATATCATTATTTGAATTTACTGAAGTATTTTCCATATATTAGTTTATCATATGGAACATATTCTGTTAATTCATTTGATGCTCTCATGATGTCTTGAATATGAGTCCATTCGGTTTCATTTATGGCAATGGTATCACGCCAAGCATCATTTTCTTTGTATCTTTGAATCATAGTAGTCAAGTCTTCAAATTTTGTATCTGGAAAGTAAGATATTATACTTTTAGCTATTTCTTCTGGTGATTTTTCTTCAACGAATTTTAATCCTTTATCTATTGCTTTGGAGAAACTTAGTATAGTACTTTCGTTATTTTCAATGAAGCTCTTTTTAGCGTTATATGCGGTATATGGTACTTCTCCTCCAAGGGTACCTACATATGCGACGATGTGTCCTAAACCTTGCTTTTCTACAGAAGTAGCATTTGGTTCAAATAGGGTAACAAAGTCACCATTACCTCCTATGAAGGCTCCTTCCATGGCTGCAAAAGCTACTGATGTATCTATGTTTAAGTCTTTTGTTGGGTCAATGTTATTTTGCATAAGTCCCCAAACAAATGTCATTTCGGGCATACCGCCACGTCTTCCTCCAATAACTGTTTTTCCTTTTAAATCCTCTAGAGTAAAATTATCTATTTTTTCTCTAGATACAAGAAACGAACCATCTCTTTTTGTTAGGGCAGCAAATACCATAGGATAATCTTTTTCGCCACCATTATATACATATATAGTTGCTTCTGTACCGGAAAATCCTATTTGAGCGTCTCCTGATAGAACCGCTGCAGTTACGGCATCC
>USAP01000025.1 GCA_900552775.1 uncultured Eubacteriales bacterium
AGTCAACAGAATAAATTGAGAGTTGAGAATTTAGAGTTGAGAGTTATAATATGTTTTGCAACTTTCAAGAGCTGCTAATGAACTATCAAGGTAATCATAACTCTCAATTCTCAACTCTCAATTCTCAACTAAGTAAACTCTCAATTCTCAACTAATAACCCTAAACAATATGCTTGAAGAAGACATTCGCAAACAAATCATTGCCCTTATCAATCGCGAGGTAGTGCCAGCCGTCGGCTGCACCGAGCCGATGTGCGTGTCGCTCTGCGTGGCTCGCGCTACGGAGCTGTTGGGCTGCCGCCCTGAGAAAATCACGGCGCTGCTGTCTGCCAACATCCTTAAGAACGCCATGGGCGTGGGCATACCCGGCACGGGCATGATCGGACTGCCTATTGCCATCGCTCTCGGAGCCATCATCGGCAAGTCGGAATATCAACTGGAGGTGATAAAAGACCTTACGCCAGACTCGCTCGAAGAGGGCAAGCAGTATATCGACGCCGACCATATCTCCATACAGCTCAAGAGCGGCATCACCGAGAAGCTGTACGTAGAGATCACCTGCGAGGCCGACGGCCATAAGGCTACAGCCGTAATCGCCACGTCGCACACCCACTTCGTATACCTGGAGAAAGACGGCAAAGTGCTGCTCGACGAGCGCCACCACAAGGCGGGCGAGGCAGAGAACAACGACATACGCCTCAACATGCGACTTGTCTACGACTTCGCTATGACAACGCCTGAGGACGACCTGCGCTTCATTCTGAAGACACGCGACTACAACTTCCGCATCGCGGAGGAGTCGAAGAAGCACAACTACGGCCACTGTTTGGGCAAGACTATCGACCGCCCGCTGAGCCACGGCATCTTCGGCAACTCTATCTTCTCGCATATTATCTCTAAGACCGCATCGGCTTGCGACGCTCGCATGGGCGGCGCGATGATTCCGGTGATGAGCAACTCGGGCTCGGGCAACCAAGGCATCTGCGCCACCAACCCCGTGGCTGTGTACGCCGAGGAGAACGAGAACACCGAGGAGGAACTCATTCGCGCACTCACGCTGAGCCACCTCACAGCCATCTACATCAAGCAGAATCTCGGCAAGCTGTCGGCTCTCTGCGGCTGCGTAGTGGCAAGCATCGGTTCGAGCTGCGGCATCACCTACCTCATGGGCGGCAACTACAAGCACATCTGCTGGTCGGTGAAGAACATGATTGCCAACATCACGGGCATGATCTGCGACGGAGCAAAGCCGAGTTGCGCGCTGAAGATTTCGTCGGGCGTGTCTACTGCGCTGCTTTCTGCGCTGCTCTCGATGGAAGGCAAGTGCGTGAGCTCAGTAGAGGGCATCATCGACAACGATGTAGACCGCTCTATACGCAACCTCACAAGCATCGGCGCAGAAGCCATGAACCGCACAGACGAGATGGTGCTCGACATCATGACGCACAAGAGCTGTTAAAATCAGGGGATGCAGCGGTCCCCGCTGCACCAATCAAGCTAACAATGCTATTTTCTCGGTTGGTGCAGCGGAGACCGCTGCACCCCCTTTTAAGACAATTCTATTGACAAACAACACTTTTTTCCTGTTTTTCTTCTTTTCTGCCGCTTCCGACACTGAGAAAATTGTTTTTGTCCAATGAGTATTGCGTGCTTTCACCGTTCACAAACACATTTTTCACATTGGGATTTGCAAGGTTAATTTTAAAATTCGATGCCGTAAAATTGCTCTCGTAAGAAGAAATGTTCACATCTGCGCCGTTTGAAAAAACAGAAACATTGTCCGTCTTTTTGCCGCAGCTTACGATGTCTTCCCCGTCTTTTGTAACATAGCTTCCGCCAATCATTGCAAGGTCTGTTATTCTTCCTTTTTCATCTCTTCCCAAAAGAAGAATCTCCGCATCGGTTTTTAAACCGTCTATGTTCAAAACCCCCGTAATTGCCCTGTTATCCTGCGCATAAATATATTTTTTCGTTCCGTTTTTACCCTTAACCTCAAAGCTTAATGCGGCAACATCTTCGGGTGATTCGAGCGTTTGTGCGGAAAGCGCGGCGTCCTTGTAATCCGTCGGCAGCAATACGGTATTCATAATCGTATTGCCCTTGCTTTTCCTCTCAAACAGGCCGTATTTCACTTTTACATCGTTACCCATATCGTAAAAGCCGTCTTCTGCATAAGCCGCGGCGTCTCTGTCGCCCGACGCAACTATAATATTTTTGCCGTCTTCGAAATTTGACCGTATAACTCCGCTTTCATTTTCTATGCTCATGTTCGCTTCCGGCGTCATATGCCAAAGCTGCTTGAAGCTGTTTTCGGATTTTTTGTCATTCGGCGTCATATAATCGGAAACCACAATCGGTCCGTCTTTTATAAAGAGTATACTTCTTTTATGACCGCTTGACGCATTACTTTTTGTGCTTTGACTTACAAAGTCATAGTTTTTATCCGCAACAAAGCTGTGAACCGTGCCCACACATTCTGTTGACGGCCTGAGCCAGCCGTTTCTCTGAGAAGTATTGTTAATAAGCACGGTGTTGTGTGCTCTTGTGGATAGCGCATACTGCCTTACTTCACTGTATGCATCGTAATTAAATTTACCGCTGTCAACCAAAAGTCTTTTGCCGAATGCTGACAGCACTATTTCATTATCGTCTGCATGACCGTGTCCTCCGTCACCGCCGCGCACATTCGTAAAAAGCACCGTGTCGTCTTTTTCCCATCCGCTGCGCAATATCGTGTACGCACTGTTTTCAAAAAGATGTGAAGTCCATGAAGGCTCCGTGCCTTTTTGCCCTTCCGAATCTATATACTGAAGCTCATAATCGTCAAACCACTCCACAAACTGCCCGTAGCCGTTTGTGCTGCGCGTTCCGAACCCGTCATCGCCGTATTGCAGCGTGCTTCCTCCGGAGCCATACATAAGCACAATTCCGTATACAGCTTTTCTGAGCCTTTCATCATATTCTTCCGGAAGACTTATCCCCATGCTGTATGCCGCCTTTTTAAAATCGCGGTGCATTGAAAGAACCGAATTGCTGTAACCGTTTGTGGCTTCTATATATGAGCCGTCTTGCAGGAAGCTTTTTTTAATTCCCTCGGTAAAATGATTCGTCGAGGTTTTTACGCCTTCGCTTGAAACTTTAAACTCCGGAAAAGCCTGGGAAGCGTAAAACTCTGCAAGATATGAATAATCAAGCCAGTTTGAGGTTGCGCTTATATTTCTCGAATAAAAGTCTATATTGCTCCACATATTTTTAAGAAACATTGTGCAAAGCTCGGAATCCATATATTTATTGTTCTTTAAATATTTCAGAACAACAATCCACTGCTGCATTCTCAGAGCCGCATCAAGAAGCCTCGGATACGGTGTAGATGTTCCCGAATCTTTTATAAAATCGGCTATATTTGAAAGAAGTGCATATGCATACTTTTCGTTATTTGTGTAAAGATATTCGGCTATAACGGTTCTTGTTTGCATAAAGCGAACCGTCTGATAAGCATACTCTATGTTTGAGCTTTTTTCTGAACCCCATGCATATCCGCCCGGGATTCCGTTATAATTGTGTACCACAAATGAAAGACCGTCCCAAACAACTTTGCTGCCTTCCCACGATGAGCTCAGTGTATTAACAAGCAAAAGTTCCGAGCTGTCGGCAAACGGCGTATCTTTTTTTGCATAAAGACGAAGCCTTCCGTTTGTTATCGTGTCTTTCGAGCTGAGCGCCGACAAATCGAATTTAAGCAGCACCCTATATGTTTCATCGCTTAAGAATTCTCCGAAAGTTTTTGCTTTCAGAATACCTCCGCCGTCATAATGCTTTTTTGAATAACTGCCCGCACGCACGGTTGCACTGTCGCAAGCCGGGAAATATTTCACTTCCCCGTTTACCGTAAGTTCAAGCACCGGGCGCATATTTTCGTTTTCGTAATCATGCCCGGCTATAAAGGCCGCATTATCTTCATTGTACTTGGCTATTATTTCAAAAGCCTTCACGCCGCCCTTGGTGATTGCGTTAGGATTATAAATGTTCGAATAAACCGCCTCGAAGTTGTCCCCCGTTACGCTTATATCGCCCTTATAATATGCGCATGCTTCGGAAATATCCTGAACACCGTCAGCCCACATATTGCTCCAGCCGGTATACCTTTGCATAAGTCCCAGACTTGTTTTCTCTTCTCTGCCTTGAATATAAGAAAGAAGCTCTTTTTTTGCAGACTCATAGTCACCTGCCTTGGCGGCGGCTTCGACTGCTCCGAGTCCCGGCAAAGTATAGTCGAATTTTCCGCCTTTGGTCCACCCTGTGCCGCTCCATTTGCCGAAAAATTCCTCATCGGTGATATAACCCGGGTCTTTCGGCTTTTCATCGGGAAGCACGGTAAATTCAAAGCTCTTTTTGAATCTGCCTCCTACGGTTGCCGTAAGCGTAACCTCTTTTGCGCTTTCATCCCAGCGCGGCCGCACAACGTGTCCGCTGTTCCAAATGACGGATTTGTCGGAGCTTTCCCATGTTATATCGCTTCCGTAGAACCCTTTTTTCAAAGGCTTAAGCGCCATCGTTATCTCATTCGGGTTTTCATTCGTTAAAATATCCGGTGTAATGTCATCCGCCTCAGCCTTTGCCTTTTCTTCAGCGTCGTCAAAATCGCGAAGTACCGTAAAATCATAAGTAAGCGTTTTTGAAAGACCGCTGTTTTCAAATTCTGCAGTTAAGGTAACTTTAGGATTTTTCGCAGTATTTCTCGGTCTTGTCACCGCACCGCTTATGGGGTTTATAACTTCCTCATCTGAGCTTGACCATGTTATTTCGGTTCCGTACGGAAGAATTTCGGGCAGCTTCAAATCGGAATCTATAATATTTCCGCCGACAAAAGGCTTTGTGAGAATATCGTTTACGGAAAATGCCCTCAAATCGTACGAAAGCCGCTCTGCCTTCGGAGGTATTGCGTGATACAGCTTGTAATCGCGTATTTTTATTGAATTTTTGGACTCGAGATAAAACATTGTATAGCTTATTGCGCTTGTTCCCACAATTCTTGAATATTTGTCGTGAATTACAAGCTGTCCGTCAACCCACATTGAATATGTTGACCTTGAGCAGTCAAACATCATATTAAAATGCAGCTTATTTGCCTTGCCGCCCCATACTTTTGAGCTCGTTCCCGTAACGCCCGCCGTGTTTGAATAATATGCGCTTATAACGTCGCTTCCCCATGCAAAAGAATAATAGAGATTCCCGGCAGCGTCAAGAGAGCGGATTTGCACGCTTGAGCTTTTCTCCCTCTCAACATCAAATTCAAGTCCTATAACGCCTGCGGCAGACGCGTTTTTGTCTGCTCCGGAATATATTGTCGCGCTGACTTGCGCTGAGCCGTCTCCGGTTTTATCTATACAAAGCGCGCCGTCTTTTATGTACACTTTTCCGCCGCCGGATTCGTTCGTAACAATTAAATTCTCGCTTTCTTCTCCGGAAAAGTCGTTTTGAACTATCATCTCACGCACTGTCGGAACATCGCCGATTTCCACCTGAAGCGACAAAACCGTAAATTCAAACTGCTTTGTTTTACGTACACTTCCCGATACAAATTCGGCTGTCATAATACAGCTTTTGTTTTCATACGGGTCTCTTATAACCCTGCCGTCATTTTCTATTACCCCCGTATCCGATGAAGTCCAGTAAATCCGGCTGCCGTTTTCACCGTATTGCGGAAGAATCAAATCATCGCTTATTGTGCCCTCCAAAACAGATATTCCCGAAAGAAGACTTTCATATTTCAGCGCCTCACTGTCTGATATGCACCTTTCTTCGTCGCTCATATCCGGCATTATTTTATAAACTCCGTAGTTGTCCACCGAAACGCTGCCTGTACCCGAAAAGTCACCGAAGCTCACAAGATACACCTGCGTCCATTTAACATTTTTCGGACTTAAATTATATCTTGAATATACATTTTCAAGAAAAAGTTTGTTGTTAAGCCACACGGAAAATGTCGGCGTCGGCGCGCCTATATCCATAAGAACCGTAACTTTAAGCTTGTTTTGTCCGGTCATATCAAGTGACTTTGAAGCAACCTGCAGATTTTCGTCTCTGTAATCCATGGAAAGCGTATTGCCGTGCCATGAAAGCTGGGAAACATAATTCCAGTTTGCGTTATTTCCGAATCTTATTCTTGTCGTATCGTTTGTTCTGGATAATGTCATTTCCTGTATGAATTTATCGCTTCTGGTATCCATATCGGAATTAAAATAAAATTGCAGGCACGGCTCTGAGGTTGCCCATTTGTTTCTCGTAACCGTAAGTTTTCCGTTGTCTTCCGAAAAACTGTCCCCATCGGAAGTAAACCTGTCGGTTTTTATTCGTCCGTCAAGTTTTCCGTCAGAGAAATCGTCAAAAAACTCCGGGAACCTATTTCCCGTCATTCCTTCAAACTCTCTCATGCGCGATGCAACGGTAAATTCGAATTTTTTCTCCAGAGAATATTCGCCGCGCGTAAGATGCGCCATAAGCGTAACTTCTTTGTCTTCTTCCCTTCTTGTAACTTTGCCGAGCGGAGATATTGTGTCTTCATCCGAACTTGTCCATGAAATCAGGCTTCCGTATCTTCCGCTTGTTACAATGTCCGTATCAAGATTATCGATAAGAAATCCGTCCGCTTTCGGAGCGGAAAGTATGCTTTCCTCCGTCAACAAGTCAAAATCTTTTTGCAGAAGCTCTTCATCGTCACCCGAAACAGGTGCCTCCGTAAGCCTGTAAACGCCGTAATTATCTGCCGTTATCTCACCGACTCCGGAAAAATTACCGTAACTTACGGTATAAAACTGCATCCATTTTGCATTTTTGGGATTTACGTCCTGTACGCAAAAAACATTTGACAGGGCAAGCTTATTGTTTATCCACATCGAAAACATCGGCGTCCCGCTTGTATAATTCGATAGCAATGAAATTTTAGCCGTTTTCATTCCCGTCATATCAAGCGTTTTTGAAGCCGTCTTTAAATTTTCGTCGCGATACGAAATTATAAAATTATTGCCTTCCCAGTATATCTGCGTAAAATACTGCCACTGCTCGTTTATCCCGAAGCGCAGCCTTACTATATCGCTTGTTCTTGTCAATGTCAGCTCCTGAAGAAACTCTCCCGACAAAGGCGTTTTGTTATCATCAAAATAAAACCTTACAGCCGGTTCTTTTCCGCTCACCCACGCGCGTCTTTCAAGACGGATTCTTCCTCTTTCTTCGGATACAAAGTCAGACCCCGAATCTAAGTTTGTTGTCTCTATGTACGCGCCCTGCACGCTGTCGGAAAAATCATCGGACATTATCTTTTCGCGCCAAAGCGGCAGTCCTTCAATATCAGTTCTTTTTCCTGCAACGAGAAATTCAAAATTCTTTGTTTTTTCTGCATTTCCCAAAACGGCTTTTGCCGTAACCACCACTCTTGTTTCTTTCTCCGGCAGCGTTATGGCACCGTTTTCCGCAATAATTTCGGGAGCCGAACTGCTCCATGTAATTTCACTCCCGTTTTCACCTTTTGAAATTTCATCAAGCACCAGCGGGTCGAGAAGATAGCCGTCATCTGTGAGCGGAACCGACAAAAGCATATCATCGCTCAGCGCATCTATATCGGCTACAACACTTTCTTCCGCCGAGGCGTTTAAAAACTCCGCAGCGGCAGAAGCCGGAAAAATCCAGCAAAAGCTTATACATGCAAGTAAAACAGAAAATATTTTTTTCAACCGAAAACACCTCCTCAGTCATCTATAATTACAAATGCAAGCGCATCGTTATCCTCCATCAAAACAAATATTTTTGACGCGTCTGCGGCAGAAGCCGTAACGGATGTAATATCTCCCGTATCTCCGGCGTAAATATAACCCGACCTTCTGTCATATCTGTAAACAGGCTGTCCGTCTTCAAGGAAAAGACGTACCTGTTTGTTTTCAGCACCGTTTCCGAAAGCTACGGTTATCAAATCTACCATACTGTTGCTGAAATAGTCATACATATTATAGTCTATACTCCACACTTCGCCGTAAAGATTTCCGGTATCCGAAAAATCCTTAAGTCCCTGAACCGAGGCAAGCTTTTTTATGTTTTCAATTTTACCCGAGCTGTCTTTTACAAATTGAACGAGATCGCCCTTGCGCAGCTTAGATGCTGCGGAATTTGCAGCACTGTCAGCCTTTGTCTCAAGAGAGAGTTTTTCATCACCGTTAAGCATTTCTATCTTATATATTTCTCCGCCATCTTCCGAAGCCGTTTTAGACACCGTGCCGACCATGCAAATATCCCTGTCTTTTGTAATATTTGCAGGCTGTGAAGAATCCATTGATGTTCTCAGTATTATAACATTCTGAGGCTCTGCATTTCTCTGTGCCCCGGCTTCGTTTACGGGCAATCCCAAAACTCCGTACACGGTGTATGTGTTTTTGTCCGTCACCGAAACTCTCACATCATAGTCATCAGATGATTTAACCGTATTCGGTATACATATTACGCTCGTGGATTCGTCCGAGAAAAATCCCCTGTCCACGTTTTCTCCGCCGAATGCAAAAAGTTTTGCATTAAATGTGTATGACTTCATAAGATCCGGCACATTGTATATGTAAAGCTCCGAAACCTCGCCGTCTTTGTTAAGAGCATAACCCGCCGCACATTCTTTTAAAACCGACGGCGATATTTCGCTTGACGAAACGCTCTCTCCGTCTCCGACAAAACAGTCGATGCCGAAAATAACTCTGTCTGCCAGGCTTAAAACGTTTTTTTCTTCATTTTGCAAATAATAACTTATTGTCTCCGTACCGCCGCTTGTTTTAACCGACTTTTCCGGAGTTCCGCCGTGAATCACCTGAATTTCCGTCTTGCCGCCTATTCCGCTTTTAATTCCTGCGTCCGTTATGTAGGCATATTTAAGTCCTGCGTTCTTTGCTCCCGTAATGCCCGCAATTCTTCCGAACGCATCAATGGCATACTCTGCACTGTCGCCTATATTATAAGTTACTGTGCCTCCTCTTGCGATTTTATATTCCTTTCCGTCTATTTCAACGTATTCGCCGCGTTTGCCGCTTATTTTGCCCGAAATCTTTTCATGGCTTACTATAACCGTAACAAGTTTTTTATCGCGGCTTGCCAAAAACGAAAGCACATCGGAAGGCTTAATTTCATCAAAAGACGAAGAACTGCCGTCGGCATTTAAAAACGTATAGCGGCAATCGTCATCATTTTCTTTAAAAACAAATCCCGTTTTGTCTGCCGCCGTATATCCGTTTTTGAAATACACGGCTTTCTTTTCCGCGTTTACTCTGTCCGCGATTACGCTTTCGGGTGATTTTATAAAAACATAATCGGCAGTTTTATCGGAATTGTTATCAACAACCGAATACGAACCGTAATCTGCTCTTTTATCGTTTAAACTTGGATTTAAAACCTCTCTGCCGTTTATGAAAAACTTTGTTGCGCTGTTTATATTAAGCTTTTTCCGTGTACCGTCTTCATTTGTATTTTCGATATAACCTTCCGTAACCTCAACGTTTTCAGCGTCAAATTCATATACTTTGTTTGAGCTTTCCGCAGAAATAAGGTTTGTAATTTCTGTTTTTCCGTCATTTTCTCCGGTATATGCCAAAACAGTCATTCCCAAATATTCGGAATATGCCTTCGGACTTTGGTAAACAATACCGTCTATTTTTATTTCGCCGTCAAGGTCTGCGTCCGAAATTTCGTTTCCTTCAAGCACTCCGCGAATTTTCGTAAGCTCACTGCTTTTTGTAAGCTTTTCGTAAAGTGTTTCGTTTGACAGCTCATACCCTCCGTCCTTACCGTACATAGGCTTCAGCGGTTTTACATCAAATGCATTGTCAATCATCTTCACTATTTCGCCGCGTATTGCATTTTCGCCTTCCTGCAAAACACCGTCGTAAAGACCGAGTTCCGCCGCTTTTGCTATATATCCTCCGGGATATCCGCCGAGTTTTTCAGCTTCACCGCCATATCCCAAAAGGCACAGGAGCATTTTTGCACATTCGGTGTATGTTACGCTTCTTTCCGGCTCAAAATGCTTTTTATCAACACCGCTTATTATTCCCATTGCAGCCGCATTTTCAATGTATCCGCTTCCCCAATATGCGGCTTTGGCATCATCAAAACGCGAATCCGCAGGTTCAAGCTCTCCGCAGCCGGCAAGTCTGCAAATTATAACGGCAAATTCACTTCTTTTTATTTCTTTCGACAGTTCCATGTCGCCATTATCGTTTCCTACCATAACCCCTACGGCACCTACCCTCAGAAGAGCCGTGTCTGACGGAGCGGCAGAGGCATATCCCCCAAACACCATTGTTAATGCAATTAACAGTACAATAAGTTTTTTCATATCTTTTTCTCCCTTCAAATTATTTAGTCCCAATAAGGCTGCCAGTTGTAAAGACAGCGCATAAGAGCTTCAACGTAAAAGTAATCTCCCGAAACCGTCGCGGAAGTTTTTACCCCGCGTTCCTCATGTGTTGCATGAAGAATAAATCCTCTGTCTAAAAGTCCCTCTGTAAGCTCTTCGGGCTTTGCCGCACATTGAAGCAATCCACTCATATATCTTTTTGCCGCTTTCATAAGTTTTTTGTATTCACAGCTTTCTTCGGGCAATGATTTTATAAATTCCAATATCGAGCAAAGCACAATTGCCGTAGATGTGCTGTCATCATAATCCCCGTCGGAACCGCAAATACAATATTTCAAAACGGTTTTACCGCACGATGCTTTTTCAAGATAATCAAAGCATTTGAAAAAATAATTATATACTTTTTCGCTGCCCAAACGCGTATATAGATTTGAAAGGCCCCAAAGCGCCCAGGCTTGTGCACGCGTATATCCGCCGTGCGCTTCCATATTAAAAAGCAATGTGTCATCGAATTTTTTGCCGGAACTATATAGGAAAAATGCTCTCCCGCTATTGTCTATATTATTTTTTAAAACGTTGTATAAAATTTTTTCTCCCGCTGATGTATATTTGCGATTCCCCGTTATTTTTTCGGCAAACATAAGAATCAGTATATTATTTAAATTACTTATTTTACCGCCCATATTCTTCCGCAAATCATTAAAGCCGCTTTTCTTACCGTTCGGATTTTTTACTTGTTTATCTGTCAAAAATTCTTTAGAATTTTCGTTTTGCACGTTCGCCGCGCATTTTGTCAGAAAGCAATCCGCCGCAAGCACCAGCGCTTCTTTTGCTTCCTTGCTTCGGTTAAAACGCATATCCGGAACGCACATCGGCAGAAAAAGAATGCCTATGTCGGTGTGCCAAATGCTTTGACTGTTTATAAGCTCATAATACTGTAAACACAATTCCTCCGCATAACGCTTAAAAGGCATTTCGTGAAACGCCTCGTACATCATCCAGTACATTCCGCACCAACACCCGCCGTGCCACGCGTCAAGAAAAAATCTGTCAAAAGTATATCTCATTTTTTCCGCATGTTCTTCCGGATATTTTGTCTGATACTTTATCATATTTCTTTTCAATATGACTTTTACATTATTGAACGCACAGCGAAGCTCTTCGTCATCCGCAACACCGTCAATTTTTATGTTATTTTTATAAAATTTCACAATAAAATTCGCCGCCTGTAAATTTATATATTCATTATAACACACTTTTTTCTTTTAAAAAATAGTATTATTTAGAAAAACTTGTCGAAAGCATATATTTTGCATCAAAAAAGACCTGCCGAAAAATCTTATCGGATTTTTCGGCAAGTCTTACTCTGTTTCAGATATTATATCAGTTCAATCAGCTTTTTAATAAGCACATCAAATTTCGGAGCGGCTTTATCCGCTGTTTCTTTAACCTCCGCATGCGAAAGCGGATTTTTTGAAATTCCTGCAGCAAGGTTTGAAATACAGCTTATTGCACAAACTCTCATACCGCAATGAACCGCAGCGGTCGCTTCGCACGCGGTGCTCATACCGACGGCATCAGCGCCGAGAAGCTTGTACATCCTGATTTCCTGCGGCGTTTCATAGGCGGGTCCGGCTGTCTGAACATACACACCGCTTTTTAAATCAATATTGAACTCTTCCGCCGCTTTTTGCGCAAGAAATCCGAGTTCTTCATCGTAAACATGGCTCATATCCGGAAATCTCACTCCGAGCTCTTCTATGTTTTTCCCGCGCAGCGGAGACGGAACAAAGCTTGATATATGATCTTTTATCAGCATAAAATCCCCCGCATGAAAATCGGGGTTAATACCGCCTGCCGCATTTGTTAAAATCAGCTTTTTTGCACCGAGCAGTTTCATAACTCTTATCGGGAGAACAACCCTGTCCATTTGATAACCTTCATAATAGTGTACTCTTCCCTGCATCAAAACAACTTTTTTACCCGATAATGTTCCGAACAGAAATTTACCCTCATGTCCGGAAACCGTTGAAACGGGAAAGCCTTCAATTTCCGAATATGATATTTCCGATACTATGTCAAGATTTTTCGCAAATCCTCCGAGTCCCGATCCGAGCACGACTGCGGCTTCGGGTATAAAATCTGTTTTTTTCCGTATTGATTCCGATGCTGTTTTTATTTCGTTAAATGTCATTTTTTACTACCTCCCGGCATAATATTTAAAACTATGAAAATTATATCTTCTTCAGCGATTCCCGTTTTAACGGGCGCTATTTTAATACTTGCGCTGATGCGCGGCAAGAATGCATATGATTTGTTTATGAGTGGTGCCGAATACGGGCTTAAAACAAGTATAAACATTGCCGTTCCGCTTGTAGGGCTTTTGGCTGCCGTATCGATGCTCCGCGCCAGCGGTGCTATGGAGCTTATCGGCTTTGCTCTTGGCGGACTTTGCAAAAAAACGGGGTTCCCGAGCGGTGCGCTTCCTCTCGCGCTTCTGCGTCCTATATCGGGCAGCGGTGCGCTTGCGGTGCTTTCCGACATTCTGAAAGAATACGGACCCGACAGTTTCACGGGAAGGGTAGCATCCGTAATATCCGGCTCCACAGAAACCACTTTTTATACGCTCGCGGTGTATTTCGGCGCGGTTAAAGTTAAAAAAACGCGTTACACTTTACCTGCGGCACTTACAGCGGACGTTACGGGGTTTCTCGTTTCCGCATTTGTTGTGTCACGCTTTTTCGGTTTGTCTTAACTGTTCGTAAAGCATAACGGACGCTGCAACCGACGCATTAAGCGATTCTGCTCCGCCCGGCATCGGAATCACGGTAAACGCGTCAGACAAATCGGCGATTTCATCACTTATTCCGTTTGCCTCATTGCCCACCGCAAGAATTGTTTGTCCGCAAAGATCTGTTTCAAAAAGATTTTTTGCCGTTTTGTGCAGCATTCCGCTTATAAGGCGAAATCCTCTCAGTTTAAGTTGCCGTATATCTTTCTCTGTGCAAAATACAGGTTTTGCCGCAAAAACACTGCCCATAGAAGAACGCGCCGCCTTCAGGCTGTACGGATCTGCACATGTACCGTACAAAAAGACATGCGCAGAACAAGCGTGTGCCGTTCTTATTATTGTTCCGAGATTGCCGGGGTCGCGCACACTGTCGCACAAAACAGCATGTCCGTCAAAAATATCATTCGGTTCAAGCCGCGGAATGCGCGCAATACCAATAATACCCTGAGGTGTTATTGTTTCGGCTATTTTATCAAAAACACGTGCCGAAACCTTGTATACTTCTTTGCAGGGAGGAATTTCGGATTCATAATCCTCTCTTATAAAAACATCATCAATTTCCGCTCCAAACTCAAAGCTGTCGCATACAAGGCGCTGTCCTTCCAAAAGCATGAGCCCATCGCGCTCACGCACGCTTTTTTTCTTTAACGTATTTATATATTTTATCTTCGGATTATCCGTACTTTTTATAATCATTCAACACACCTCTTGATTTAGTT
>USAP01000026.1 GCA_900552775.1 uncultured Eubacteriales bacterium
AAAACATCCGGCGCATACAGCGACTGGTATCGTTCCGGATTCTCACCGGATTCCCTTTTCACCCTCCGTGCCTGCGGAAAGTTATTTTCCGCTTTGCGGCACAGACGACACATTGTGCTATTAATCTGCTGAATATTGTATCATAAAATGGCGTAAAAATCAACCGAAAAAAATTTTTTTAAGTTTTTTTAAAAAAACTCTTGCAATTTGTTGGAAAATATTGTAAAATAGTATTGCAGGAAAAAAATGGCAATTGCTTTTTGGATTATTAAGTATGTGCAGAGAGTTCGCCGGGCGGCGAAAATAAGCATGAGCCGATGAATCTCTTATGCCCACATACTCCGCGTATAAGAGATAAAAAAATAAAATGCCGGCGCGGAGCGGCGGAAGGAGATTAACTATGAATAACCAGGCAAGAGTGTTGATTGCAGAAGACAACGCGGAATACGCAGAATACTTAAAGAATCTTTTGGAAGAAAACAATATTTGTGTTACGGGAACGGCGCGCGACGGTGCGGAGGCGATAGAAATGCTTAAAGAGCTCCGCCCCGATGTGATGACGCTTGACATAGTTATGCCGCGGCTTGACGGAATAGAGGTTCTGAAAAGAATGCGGACGGAAAAGGAAATTTCGGCGCATGTTATTGTGGTATCCGGAGGAAGCAACGAGAGCATTGTGGGAACCTGTATGGAAAACGGTGCGGATTATTATATGATAAAACCCGTTGAGCCTGCGGTGCTTGTTGAAAGAATAAAAAGCATTGCCGGGAAAAAGTTTGCCGCAAAAGAAGCGGAAAAGGGCAGAAAAATAGATATAAACGATAACAGCGCGCGCCACAAGCTTGAAATTGAGATTACAAACATAATTCACATGGTGGGAATACCGGCAAATATAAAAGGTTATCAGTATCTGCGAGACGCAATTGCTCTCACGGTGGGTGACAAAAGCCTTATGAGCGCTGTTACAAAAGAGCTGTATCCGCGTGTGGCAAAAGATTTTAAAACATCGCCTTCGCGCGTTGAAAGAGCAATCCGCCATGCAATTGAAGTGGCTTTCACACGCGGCAACGAGGAGGAGCTTTACAGAATTTTCGGCTATACCGTAAGCAATGCAAAGGGCAAACCAACAAACTCGGAGTTTATTGCTATGATTGCCGATAAACTTGAAATGGGCATGGAGATAGTTTGAGTACTATATATTGATATGTTTTGAAAAAAAACGGTATATATTGTGTTTTTGGCTTTTTTTTCATTCAAAATCGTTGTATGAGTGAAAAAAAAGCCGTTTTTTTTTAGAAAAATTAAAAAAAAGTCTTGAAATTTTTCTAAAAATGAGTTAAAATTTAAACAAAGTGGTGGATTGTACCACAAAATCCCACAAAGTGGAGGATGAAAGGAGCGTGAAGGAAATGTTCATGGGTGAATTTAATCACAGTGTTGACCAAAAGGGCAGACTTATGCTTCCTTCGCGTTTCAGAGAAGAAATGGACGGAAAGTGCATTGTTTCCATAGGATATGAGCACTGTCTCAACGTATACACGGTGGATGAGTGGAACAAATTTGCAGAGAGCCTTTCAAGACTCAGCCCCCACAATGCAGATGCAAGACGCGTTTTGCGTAAAATTCTATCGGGCGCAAACGAGTGCGATATGGACAAGCAGGGCAGAGTGGTAATACCGCAGAATCTTCGCGAATATGCGTCGCTCGGCTCGGACAAAACGGACGTTGTGGTTGTAGGGGCACTTACAAAAATTGAAATATGGAATGTTGACAACTGGAAGGAATACAACGAAGGTGAAGATTCGATTTCGCTTGAAGAAGCCGGAGCGAACCTCGCTGAAATGGGTGTTTGATTATGGAAGGGGAATTCAAGCACGTAACGGTTTTAAAAAACGAAATGATTGACGGAGTTTTCCGCGGAAACGGAATATATGTTGACCTGACTTTGGGCGGCGGCGGACACAGCGCGGAGATTTTAAAGCGCGGAGGATTTGTTGTCGGGATAGACCGCGATGAAGACGCTTTGCACGCGGCGGAAAAAAGACTTTCCGCAATAAGCGGAAATTTTAAACTCGTTAAGAGCAATTTCAGCGATTTAAAAGCCGTTCTTCAAAACCTCGGCGTTAAAAAGGCAGACGGCATTATGGCGGATTTGGGCGTGTCATCTTATCAGCTTGATACGGCGGAACGCGGATTTTCTTATATGCATGACGCGCCGCTCGATATGAGAATGGACAAGTCTGCGGGGTTATCGGCGTTTGATGTTGTCAACGGTTATTCGGCAAAAGAACTTGAAAGAGTTATAAAGAATTACGGCGAAGAGCGCTGGGCGAAACGCATTGCCGAATTTATAGTAAACACAAGAGAAAATAAAAAAATAGAAACCACGGGCGAGCTTGTTTCCGTTATAAAAGCGGCGGTGCCGAAAGGCGCACGACAAGACGGGCCGCACCCGGCGAAGAGAACGTTTCAGGCGCTTCGCATTGAGGTAAACGGCGAGCTTACGGTTTTGGAGCAGACGGTGAGAGATGCTGCCGATGTGCTTGCTGAGGGGGCAAGAATGGGAATTATAACATTTCATTCCCTGGAGGACAGAATTGTCAAGAACACATTCAGGCAGCTTGAGTCGGGCTGCACGTGTCCGCCGGAATTCCCGGTGTGTGTGTGCGGAGGAAAGCCAAAGATTCAAATTATTACAAGGAAACCTCTTTTGCCGAGTGAAGAAGAGATTTCGGAAAATCCCAGAGCGCGTAGTGCTAAACTTAGAATTGCGGAAGGAGTGTCTTGAGGGTGCAGAGATACACGGACGGTACAAGTGCGTATAAATTGGAGAAAACGGAATTAAAGAAAAGAAAGGCAGTTAAAAAAGGAAAGTCAAAAGCACGCAGAACACGCGGAGTTAAAACGGTATTCGGAATTTTAGCCGTGACAGCACTGGCGTTTTTATTGCTTTTCAGATATGCGATGATAACGGAAAAGACTGCTCAGGTTCAAAAGCTCACCGCAGAGCTTCAGAATGTTGACAGCTACATTGTGCAGAAAGAATGTGAAATGGAGCAGAGTCTTGACCTTAAAAAGGTAGAAGAAATTGCCACAACCAAGCTCGGGATGCAGAGACCGGAAAAGCATCAGCTTGTATATATTGATATGAACAACAAGGATTATGCGGAAAAAAGCGGCAAAGACACAAACAGCACACCCGGGCTTTTAGCATATATTTCCGGAGGAATTCAAAGTATTGTGGAATATTTCAGATAAACACGGTTATATATTTAATAAAAGCAGAAGAAAGCTCTCGCAGTATAATTCATGTTGAATTTTACAGAGGGCTTTTTCAAAAAAAGGAAAGGTTGAGAGCGTGTGGCGCCGAAGAAAATTAACATACGCAAAAGAATGGTTGCTTTTTACGGAATAATTGTCGGATGCATGGTTTTTCTGCTGTGTGTTACGGCATATATTCAGATAATACGCGGGCCGAAGCTTCGCGCAGAGGCTGAAAGCGATCAGATGCGAGACAGCGTTATAAGCCCGAAAAGGGGCACCATATATGACAGAAACCGCAAAGTTTTGGCGCAGAGCGCAAGCACGGAGACGGTGTGTATATCGCCGAAAGCCATAGACGAAGCAAAAAATGCCGAAGAGGTCGCAAGAAATCTTTCGGAAATTTTGGGACTTGACTATACAGATATTTACAACAAAACTCAGAAGAAAGAATCTCAGTATGCGGTTATAAAAAAGAAAGTCGAAAAAGAGACGGCAGATAAGATAAGAGAGCTGAAACTTAAAGGAGTAAGCCTTCAGGAGGACACAAAAAGGTATTATCCGGGCGGTGCGTTTGCATCGCACATTATAGGTTTTACGGGTGATGACAGCCAAGGGCTCGGAGGCGTTGAGCGTGTGTACGACAACGAGCTTAAAGGCGTACCCGGCAGAATCAGAACGGCAAAAAATGCAAACGGAACCGATATGCCCTATGAGAGCGAGCAGTATCTGGACGCTGTTGAGGGCAGCGATGTTGTGCTTTGTATAGATGAGGTTATTCAGCATTTTGTTGAAAATCACCTCGAAACCGCAAGAGTAAACAACCAGGTGGCAGACGGTGCCGCCGCGATTGTTATGAACCCCAAAACAGGGGAAATTCTTGCAATGAGCACAAAACCGGATTTTGATTTAAACGCGCCGTTTGAGATTACAAACACCGAGGTTAAGGCGCAGATTGACACGCTTTCGGGAGAAGAATACAAAAAAGCGTATAACGAAGAACTTTTTAAAGAATGGCGAAATAAAGCTGTTGTTGATACATATGAACCCGGTTCAACTTTCAAAGCCATTACGGCATCGGCGGCGCTTGAGACCGGAACATCAAAGCTTACGGACAGCTTTTTTTGCAGCGGCGTAAAACATGTTTCCGATTGGGATATCAAATGCCATAAAACAGGCGGACACGGGGCGGAGGATTTTGTGCACGCCGTGTACAACTCATGTAACCCCGCTTTTATAGATATAGGTTTAAAACTCGGAGTACATAATTTTTGCCAGTATTTTGCGGCATTCGGCTTTACGGAAAAAACGGGATTTGATTTGCCCGGCGAAGCTGTGGGAAGTTTCTATACGGAAGACAATATGGCAACGATAAACCTTGCCACAAGCGCGTTCGGACAGAGCCAGACCGTAACGCCGCTTCAGATGATAAACGCCATGAGCGCGATTGCAAACGGCGGAAATCTTATGAAGCCGTATGTTACAAAACAGGTGGTTGACGCGGACGGAAATGTTATTAAAAACATTGAGCCCACCGTGGTTCGCCGCGTTATATCGGAGGAAACAAGCAAAACAATGCGTTCCATTCTGGAAGGCGTTGTGTCCGAGGGCGGCGGCAGAAACGCATATGTTGCAGGCTACAGAATCGCCGGAAAAACAGGTACAAGCGAAAAGCTGCCGCGCGGCAGCAACACATATATAGCGTCGTTTTGCGGATTTGCTCCGGCGGACGATCCGCAGATTGTGTGCCTTGTAATGCTTGACAATCCTCAGGGCGGCAACTATTACGGCGGTATGATTGCGGCACCTGTTGTTGGAAGTATAATAGAAGATACTTTAAGATATTTGGGTGTTGAGCCGCAGTACACGGAAAGCGAGAGCGGCGGCGCAGACATAGAAATGCCCGAAGTTCGCGGAAAATCGCTTGAGGAAGCGAAAAATGCTCTGGTTTCCGCAGGACTTAAATACAGAGTTATCGGCAGCGGTGACAGCATTGTTGACCAGACGCCGAAGCCGGGTGTGGGTCTTTCTTCGGGTTCCGTCGGAATTCTTTACACGGAAAGCGGAGCGGAAGAAATGGTTACGGTTCCGGACCTCAGCGGAATGAGCAGCATGGACTGCAACATTGCGCTTGCAAACAGCGGTTTGAATTTCAAGGTTTCGGGCCCCGGTAAAACAGAACAGGCTTCATCGGCACGCGCCGCAAAACAGGAGCCTGCCGCAGGCAGCACCGTTGCCGCCGGAACAATAGTTTCGGTAGAATTCAGATATGCAAGTATAGAATAATTTTATCAATTTCAATACAGTTACAATACAGGTTCAGCATTACGGAGGTGGTACAATGAAACTCAGTAAAATATTAAAAGGGATTGCAGAGATAAATGACGCGGAGGATACAGAGATTTCGTCTGTGGAGTATGATTCGAGAAAGGTAAAAGAAGGCTCTCTTTTTGTGGCTGTGAAGGGTTACGAAACAGACGGACACAAATATATAGATTCCGCCGTGAAAAACGGAGCTGCGGCAATACTGGCACAGGAAAAAAGAGAATGCGCCGTGCCGCTTATATGCGTTCCGGATACAAGGCGCGCCTTAGCTGCGGCAGGCGCCAATTTCTTCGGAAGAAGCGCAGACAGACTTAAAATTATAGGCGTTACGGGCACGAACGGCAAAACTACGGTGACATATCTTGTTAAGCAAATTCTCGATTTGGTCGGAATTAAAACCGGGCTTATAGGCACAAACAAAAACATGATAGGCGATAAAGTTTTGGAAACCGGAAGAACAACACCCGAATCTCTGGAACTTCAAAAGCTTTTTGCCGAAATGGAAAAAGAGGGCGCAACGCACGTTATTATGGAGGTTTCCTCGCATGCGCTTGCTCTTTCGAGAACATACGGCATTGAGTTTGAAGTGGGAGCGTTTACAAATCTTACGCAGGATCATCTTGATTTTCACCGTACCATGGAGGAATATTGCCGTGCAAAGAGTCTTTTGTTCTCACAGTGCAGAAAAGGCGTTATAAATAAAGATGACAAATGGGGCAAAGTTATAGATGACAGCGCAAAGTGCCCCGTTATGACATATTCGATTCGCGAAGAATCCGATCTTCGCGCGGAAAACGTTAAACTTTCCGAAAAGGGAGTTATATTTACGGCAAATTACAAAGGCGAAAAACACGATATCCGTCTTGCTATCCCGGGAGAATTCTCGGTTTACAATGCGCTGACGGCAATAGGCATTACGCTTTCGCTCGGAATACCGTTTGATGATATTGTGAAAGGACTTGTAATTGCGAAAGGCGTTTCGGGCAGAGCGGAAGTTGTGCCGCTTACAAGCGACTACACGGTTATAATAGATTATGCCCACACACCGGACGGACTCGTGAATATACTTAAAACCGTGCGCGGCTTTACAAAAGGAAGACTTATATCCGTGTTCGGCTGCGGCGGCGACAGAGACAAAACAAAGCGTCCCAAAATGGGAAAAATAGCTGCGGAAATGAGCGATATTGCAATAGTTACAAGCGACAATCCCAGAACAGAGGAGCCGCTTGCGATTATAGACGATATTCTGGAGGGCATGAAAGGTTTTGAAGAAAAATATGAGGTTGTGCCTGACAGGCGCGAGGCTATAGCACATGCTATGAAAATTGCAAAAGAAGGCGATGTAATACTTCTTGCGGGCAAAGGACATGAAACATACCAGATTTTAAAAGACAAAACAATTGATTTTGACGAACATGCAATTGTAAAAGAAATTTTTGCGCAGATGAATGCTTAATGTGAAAATTCTTTCACGCTAAACATCCGGCGGAATGGAGATTAAAATGTATAAAGCCGAAACGGTGGCGCGCGTGTGCGGAGGAAAGCTTATAGGCAGCGGAGATACAACGGCGCCGAGAGTTGTGACGGACAGCAGAAAAATTAAAAAAAACGATATGTTTATCGCCATAAGCGGCGAAAACTTTGACGGAAACACTTTTGCGGCGTCCGCGGCTGAAAAGGGCGCGGCATTTATGGTTTTAAGCCGCGAAGACGCACTGCCGGAAGGCAGTACGGGAATAATTGTTGCCGACACGCGTGACGCACTTTTGCGCATAGCGTCCTATCACAGAGACGAGTGCAATGTAAAAGTTGTGGGTGTTACGGGCAGCGTCGGGAAAACCACCACAAAAGATATGATTGCGTGCGCGCTTTCGGCGCGGTTTAAAACGCATAAAACTCAGGGCAATTTTAATAACGATATCGGCATGCCGCTTACGCTTTTGGACATTGAAGATGACGACCGCGCGGCTGTTATAGAAATGGGAATGAGCAGTCGCGGCGAGATTTCGCGCCTTACAAGAGCGGCAAAACCCGATGTGGCGGTAATAACAAACATCGGTATGAGCCACATAGAACATCTGAAAACGCGTGAAAACATACTTGCCGCAAAGCTTGAAATTCTTGAAGGGCTTAAAGAGGGCGGAACGGTTATTTTGAACGCGGATGACGAATATTTAAGCCGCGTTTCCGGATTGCCGTTTAAAACAATGTATTTCGGCATTGATCATGAGTGTGATGTGCACGGCAGAGTGATTTCGGACAATACTGTTGAAGTATTGGGTCAGAGAATAACGCTCGCAGTTGCCGGCAGGCACAATCTTTTAAACGCATGCTGTGCCATGGCGGCAGCTGCATCTTTGGGAATTGATGCGCAAACCGCGGCAAAAGGAATAATGGAATTTAAAACTGACGATATCCGCCAAAACGCAGTAAAATCGCCGCGCGGATTCACGGTTATACGCGACTACTACAATGCGTCTCCGCAGTCTGTGTCGGTGGCGCTTCGGATGCTCGGGAAAAAAGACGGCAGAAAAATTGCGGTTTTGGGAGATATGCTTGAACTTGGCGATTTTTCCGAGCAGTGCCATAAAGATGCCGGACGTGAGGCGGCTCTTTTTGGCATCGATATTTTGTTTACATACGGAAACGAAATGAAGGCGGCGCACCAAGAGGCGCTTAAGCACAATCTTGAAGCTGTGCACTTTGAAAACAAAAATGACCTTTCGGAGTATCTTTTAAAAGTGCTTCGCGAAGGTGATACGGTGCTTATCAAAGGTTCTCACGGAATGAAGATGGAAGATATTTACGAGAAAATCATGGGGTGAAAGAATTGGATATTTTGGTTGCGACGGTGGCGGCTTTTGTTGTTGCCGCTATTTTGGGCAGATTTACAATACCGCTGCTGCACAGACTTAAATTCGGGCAGAGCATAAGAGAGGAAGGTCCTTCGTGGCACCGAAAAAAAAGCGGTACTCCGACAATGGGCGGAATTATATTTATAATAGCTGTAACAATTGCCGTGTTTTTAACATCTGTGACAACACAAAGTCTTGCGGTGCTTTGCACGGCTCTCGGATTCGGGCTTATCGGTTTTGCGGATGACTATATCAAAATCGCAAAGAAAAGGAATCTGGGTCTTACGGCAAAGCAAAAAATGGCTGCGCAGATTCTTGTTGCCGCAGCGTTTGCGCTTTTCATGATGCAGGCGGGAAAAAATGCTCTTCTGCACATTCCCTTTACGGATATTGACATAGATCTCGGCTATTGGTTTATCCCTGTTTCGATTTTTGTGACGGTCGGAATGGTAAATTCCGTAAATCTTACGGACGGTCTTGACGGACTTGCTTCTTTTATAGGCACGGTTGTATCGATATTTTTTGCCGTTGCGGCAAAAAAGTACGGTTTTTCGTCAATTGCGGTTGTCTGCTCGGCGCTTGCCGGCGGACTTGTCGGTTTTCTTATATATAACATATACCCCGCAAAAGTTTTTATGGGTGACACGGGAAGCCTTTTTATAGGAGGTCTTCTTTCGGCGGCTGCGGTATATATGGGACTCGATATTGTGTTCTTTATTGCAGGGGGTATATTTGTCTGCGAAACGCTTTCGGTAATTTTGCAGGTGACGTCATATAAACTTACGGGTAAAAGAATTTTTAAAATGAGCCCGATTCACCATCATTTTGAAATGCTTGGATTTTCGGAAACAAAAATTGTGGCGCTATTTACATTTGTTACAATACTTTTGTGTGTTGCGGCATATTTTGCGCTTTAAGTTTTTCGCATACCCGCGGCGGAAACTGAAAAATACGGCGGGAGGAAAGGCTGTAAAAAATGGCAAGAAAACGCAGAACAAAAACTGCAGGGGGCGGAATCGACATATCGCTTTTCATCACACTTATGATAATGCTTGCCTTCGGACTTATAATGGTGTTCAGCGCATCTGCTCCTTCGGCATTTTATGAAGAGGGAAATCAGCTTTATTACATAAAAAAGCAGCTTGTCTGGACGGCTATAGGTCTCGTGGCTATGTTTTTAATATCAAATGTAAATTACAAACTTGTTAAGAAATATGCGGGACTTTTCTGTGCCGCGGCATTTGTTTTAATGGTGCTCGTTATCCTCATGGGTGTTACGGGCGGCGGAGCACAGAGATGGATAAAAATTGGAGGAGTAACGCTTCAGCCGTCGGAAATTGCAAAATTTGCACTTATTCTGCTTTTTGCAAAAAAACTTTCCGAACAGCCGCAAAAACGCCTGAGACATTTTTCGGGAGGACTTACACCGTATCTTTTTTTAATAGCGGTTTTCTGCGGAGCGATGGTTTTGCAGGATCACCTGAGCGCCGCTATAATTACCGCGGCAACGCTTATTGTTATGCTTGCGGTTGCCGGTGCGGATTTAAAACAGCTTTTTGTGCTGATGATAGTTGGTGTTGCAATCGCAATTCCGCTTGTGTTTTTTGAAGGTTACCGCGCAAACAGAATCAAAGCGTATCTCGATCCTTTTGCTTATAAGGACAGCATAGGCTGGCAGATTGTTGAGGGTCTTTATGCCATAGGCTCCGGAGGTATTTTCGGAAGAGGACTCGGGCAGAGCAGACAGAAGTTTCTGTATGTTCCGGAGGCACATAATGACTATATTTATGCGATACTCTGTGAAGAACTCGGGCTTATGGGCGCAATAATAGTGATGGTGCTGTTTGCGGTTTTCATAACAAGATGTATAAAAATTGCACTTGCGGCTCCGGATAAATTTTCAAGTCTTTCGGTATTCGGCATCACAACGCTTATAGGGTTTCAGTACATAATAAACATAGGAGTTGTAACGGGAGTTATCCCGAATACAGGTATGCAGCTGCCGTTTTTCAGCGCCGGAGGCTCGTCGCTTGTATTTATGCTTGCGGCTATGGGATTTGTGTTTAATGTATCGCGTTATGTAAAGAAGGAAGAAGAAATTCCGAAAGGAGAACTGAACGCTTTATGAGGGCAATAATCAGCGGCGGAGGAACTGCGGGTCATATAAATCCTGCAATCGCCATTGCAGGAAAAATAAAGAAAACAGACAGAAAATCCGAAATCCTGTTTGTCGGAACCGAACACGGGCTTGAAAAAAAGCTTGTTCCGAAAGCAGGGTATAAAATAAAATATATAGATGTGCGCGGACTTAAGAGAAGGCTGACGGCGGAGAATATTAAAATACTCGGTATGGCATTTCGCGCGTACAAAGATTCTTTGAAAATCATTGACGAGTTTAAACCCGATATCGTTATAGGAACAGGGGGGTATGTCTGTGCTCCCGTACTTTATGCTGCGTGCAGAAGAAAAATTCCGACGCTGCTGCATGAGCAGAATGTTCCGCCGGGACTTGCTGTAAAGCTTATGGCACCGCGAGTTGATGTTACCGCGATAAGTTTTGAGGAAACACGCGGACTTTTGAAAAAAGCAAAACGCATTGAACTGTGCGGAAATCCAATACGTGACGGTATATTGAAAATCAAACCGCAAAAAACGGAAAGACCTCAGGTTATGGTAAGCGGAGGAAGTTTGGGCGCCGGAAAAATAAACGAAGCGCTTCTGGAGCTTTTAACGCTTGACGGGCAGGATTATTATGATATATGCGCCGCAACGGGCGAAAGATATTACGATGATTTTATGCGTGAGCTTTCAAAACGTGCCGTAAGCCTTGACAAGCATAAAAAGATAGTGCCGTATATACATAATATGGACGAGGTGCTTGCGTCTTCAGCTCTTGCGGTGACGCGTGCCGGTGCAATAACCGTAAGCGAGCTTTGCGCCATAGGAAAACCGGCAATTTTAATTCCGAGCCCGAATGTGGCACACGACCATCAGCGCACAAATGCGCGCTTTATGGAGAAAAACGGTGCGGCGGTTGTAATAGAAGAAAAAGATTTGAGCGGAGTACGGCTTGCGGAAGTTATAGATGATTTGCTGCATGACAAAGAGAGGCTCCGCAAAATGAGCGTCAGCGGCAGTGAAATCGGAATACGCAATGCAACCGACTCCATATACGCGCTCATAGAAGAACTGCTGGCGTAACAACAAGACAAAAGCTGCATATATTGGTTGGTGGAGGTGTAAATGTGTGCAGGCTTAAAATAAACGGAGGCAGAAAACTATCGGGCAGTATTGCCGTACAGGGAGCTAAAAATTCCGTGTTGCCGATTCTTGCCGCAACGGTGCTGTGTGACGGTGTAAGCGTTATTCACGGCTGCCCGGCGCTTCTTGATGTGGATTCGGCGGCAGAAATATTAAAATATACGGGCTGCAAGGTGAAAAGAGAAGGAAATACCGTAACTGTGGACGCTTCAAACGTTTTGCCGTGCGAATTTCCTGCATCGCTTATGCATAGAATGCGCTCGTCAATCACATTTTTGGGTGCGCTTACGGCGCGCTGCAAAAGAATTAAAATGAGCTCCCCCGGAGGATGTGAGCTGGGTCCGAGACCTATCGACTTACATATAAAAGGGCTCCGGGAGCTTAATATAAAAACCGAGGAATACGGAGGATTTATCGAAACCGCGGCAGACGATATTCTCGGAAATGATATACATCTCGATTTTCCAAGCGTCGGCGCAACTGAAAATATTATGCTTGCTGCCGTGCTTGCAAAAGGAAAAACGACAATAAACAATGCCGCAAAAGAGCCCGAAATATGGGATTTGCAGTGCTTTTTAAAAAAGATGGGCGCGAAAATCTCGGGTGCCGGCACGGACAGAATAGAAATTGAAGGCGTAAAAAAACTGGGCGGCGCCGAGCACACCGTAATTCCGGACAGAATTGTGGCTTCAACATATCTTTGTGCCGCGGCAATGTGCGGCGGAAAGATAGAACTCCGAAATATTGAACCGCTTCACATAAACTCTGTTTTATCCGTTTTGAAACAGACGGGAACGCCGGTAACCGTAAACGGAAAATCCGTGTTGCTTGAATCTCCTGAACGGCTTTCCTGCGTTGATATGATACGCACCATGCCTTATCCCGGTTTTCCCACAGACGCGCAGGCGGCAGCTTCTGTCATGCTTTCCGTTGCGGACGGCACGAGCGTTATTCTGGAAAATATATTTGAAAACAGATTTAAGCATTTGGGTGAGCTCGGCAAAATGGGAGCCGATATAAAAATGAGCGGCAAAGTTGCGGTTATACGCGGTGTAAAAGAACTTTACGGAGCAAGTGTAAGCGCCATGGAGCTTCGCGGCGGAGCGGCGCTTGTATGTGCCGGATGCCGTGCACACGGAGAAACACAGGTGCTTGACATAGAGCATATTGAGAGAGGTTATGCCGATATTGCGGCGGATTTGTCCGCTCTCGGCGCAGATATTTGCAGAATCGGACAATAAGATATTCATAAATTGCCCGCGCAGGGGGAATCGCAGAAAAAACAATGCGCGGGCGGTTTATGGATTGTGATATAGAAAAAAGGAGGTCAGTATGGCACGGCGCAGAAAGAAAAAAAGAAAAATAAATTTAAAAGTTCTTATAGCTTTAATAATAATCATCGGCGTGACGACCGGATTGCTGACGGCTCCGATATTTAATATTTCAAAAATATCAGTAAGCGGCATTGAGCGCCTTACTGAGGAACAGGTGATAAGTGTTTCGGGAATAGGACTCGGCAAAAACATTTTCAGGACAAGCATAGGCAGGGCAAGAAAGAAAATAATGTCTCAGCCGATGGTTGAAAATGTGAAGATATTAAGAAAATTTCCGGCGCGTATAGAAATATCGGTTGAGGAAAGAAAGCTTTTTGCATACGTGCCGTTCGGAGATGTTTATTACGGAATAGACAAAAACTGTACTGTGATTGAAACTGTTACTGAATGCGCGGAAGACAGCCCGAAGCTTACGGGGCTTTATACTCTTGAAGCGCCCGAAGGCGGCGAAATAAAATTTCAAAACGACGGCGAAACCGAGCTTGTCAAAAAAATTGCGGGGGCGCTTTACGAAAACGGTATGGGAGACGTGATTTCCGAGCTCAATCTTCAGAACACGGTAAACATTATGCTGGTTACAAAATCGGGTCTGATTGTACAGCTTGCGGATGACAGTGAGCTTGACTACAAAATTAAGCTGATGAAAAATATAATAGACCGCGACTATACGTGGGGAGTTTTTGACGTAAGCAACCCTGCCGTTCCCACATATAGGAAGAATATGTAGGTATTTTATGCAGATTTTAGGAGGTAATTGTAAATTTTTTTAAAAAAAATT
>USAP01000027.1 GCA_900552775.1 uncultured Eubacteriales bacterium
CGCACTTGGCCAGCACCACGCCGAGCGTGATGGCGCCCGTGCGGGTGTAGACGATGAGGAACCACGCCGTGCCGAACGCGTAGCACACGAGCAGCCCTACGGCCGCCGAGAGCACGAACACCCACTGGCCCTGCCCCCAGCGCGCCTGCGCGAAGGTGATGATGAGCGTCAGCAGCACGAAGCCGACAAGATACCCGCCCGTCGTGCCGAGCAGGGACGCAAATCCGCCGCGAAAGCCCGCAAATACCGGCGCGCCCACCGCGCCCAGCAGCAGATACACCAGCACGCTCACCGTGCCGCGCCTGCCGCCGAGCAGGCCGCACACGGTGAAGATCGCAAACGTCTGCAGCGTGAACGGCACATCCGCCGGGATACTGATCCATGCGCACACGGCGATGAGCGCCGCGCCGATCGCGCAAAAGCACAGGTCTCTGGTCGAAAATTTCATGAGGCTCCCTCCAATTGTAAAGCAAAGTGAAAAACAACTTAACAATCGGACAATAGCACACGGGCAGCGAATTGTCAACCGTTTTTGAAAAATGCTTTACAATTTGCCGGCCATCGGCTAAACTGGCACCAGAAAAAGATCAAAGGAGTGTGATCTCATGCTGCGGGACGATGTTTTGCTCCTGCTCACGGAGGCGGAGGGGTATCTCTCCGGCGAGGAGATGCGCGAAAAACTGGGCGTGTCGCGTGCGGCGGTCAGCCAGGCGGTGCGCGCGCTGCGCGCCGACGGCTATGACATCGACGCGGTCACGAACCGGGGCTACTGCCTGCGCGCGCGGCCGGATACGCTTACGGCCGGGGACGTGCTGCCCTACCTGCCGGAGGCGCGGCGGGCGACGGTGCGGTGCTTTGCGCAGATCGACTCCACGAACAGCTACCTCAAGGCCGAGGCCATGCGCGGCGCGCCGGACGGCTTGTGCGCCATTGCCGACCGGCAGACGGCCGGGCGCGGCCGCGCGGGGCGGTCGTTTCGCTCGGACGCGGGGCAGGGGGTCTATTCATCAGTGCTTGAAACTTCCAGGTCGGAATATCTCCAAACCATGCGGAAAATTCTGATATTATTTCTGAAAAGCGTTTGTTCCGCCGTTTCCAATGCCTTGTCAAAAAGGTCATAAACCATAGCCTTATCGGCATTTCTTATAAGATATTCTCCCGCTTTGTCTATAGAAACCTGTCCGTCAATCACGTTTTCGCAATACTCTATAATCTTTTTTATATATTCGGCGCCGTTTCCGAAAATCAGACAAAATCTGTTTAAATTATCTTCCATTGAAAGTGACGTATCAAACGCTGTCCTCGAAAAAGAATAAAAATTAAATATATTGTTCCAAAGATTAAAGCATTCCAGCTGTGTTCCGAGTCCGTATATCCCTTTTTCGGAAAACCGCTTGCAAAGAACCTGCATTTCATCTGCTTGGGGCATATATCTTTGCTTTGCGCCGTAATTTCCCATAAGATAGTCGTAATATACCGCTTTTGCTCCCTTCTCAATCCATCCAAGTATAATCTTCTCGTAAGATGAACCGATAAGTCCGCTTCCGTTCGGTTTTCCAATCTTGCGCAAACCGTTTGTCTGCCATACGGATTCGTCTATTACAACTGAGTTTTCAATAACATCATCTTTATCGCATTCAAGTAAATCCGTATAAACAATTCTGTCAATTTTTAGATTTGAACCGTTTTCGCGCAGTATTTTTGCGATTTTATTTACAAAATACGTATAATTCTGATTTTTGGTATACCTTGAACATTTTCCGCAACAGCATCTGTCTCCCACGCCGTCATTTGGCCATATTGTCACTGCGTCCACCATAGGGTTTTCTTCCGACCATTTCAAAATATTTTCGGCAAATGTTTTTATGCATTCGCTGCTTCTCAAGCACAAAATCCATTGCCCATTATAGTCCTCCGGCTCCATATAATATCTAGAACCGTCTTTCTCCAGTCTGTAAAACTCAGGGTGTGTTTTATAATAGCTCTCTTCAAAATATTTGTTTCCGTCCGGCGGTAAAAAGAGCTTTATTGTTTCATGATGCCCCACGGTAAACGCAATGCCGCGTTTTTCGGCTTCCTCAAGCATTCCATTTTCCTTAAAGCCCTCATATATACTTGCCCATGTTAAAATTCTGTTGTACCTGTTTTTTGCAAGCCAGCTTATAAAAGGAATATTAAGCGGATGATTCGGATTACCCGCCCATGCGCCGTATTGAACAATTGCACAGCGGTATTCCACATCTGCGCACTTTTTTACATATTTCATTTCAGGAATGATTATATTTTCACTTTTTGCAATAAATTCACCTGCATTGTATGCACTTCCGGCATAAGCCGCGAAACTGCAACCCAAAACTCTTTCCAGGAATTCATAAACAGCATAAAGCGTACCGCGCTCGGATTCGTTTTCGTTCTTGCTGCTGCCGGCAAGAAGAAGCACGTCTCCTTTTACAAAAATCATAAACCCTTCGGGGCCCGGAACTTCTTCGTCAAACTCCTTTTCCGAAATCAATTCTTTAGCCGCCGCATTTCTCTCCGGTCCACCTATAATTATTTTAGTTTTCCCATCATAATTTTCCGAAAAGGCACCGCATATTTTTTCTAAATAAATACTAAGTTCTTCAGCCGCAAATTTTTCTCTCGGCGTCGGTATTTCGGGCAAGATCACTTTTGATATCATTATGCCGTCTTTTATTATTTCCATTTTTATAACCATTCCTTTCACTGCCTTCAAGGCATAAAACAGTATGAAAATATTGCACATTAGCGCAATATCTTATAATCTTTTAGGTGTCCCATTTTCTGTATTTCCCGGGTGTTATCCCGGCATATTTTTTAAAGCCTTTAATCATCGTATCAACATTTGAAAACCCGAGACTGTCTGCGATTTCCGAAACTGACATGTCTGTTTCGTCCAAAAGTTCCCTGCCGTTTTTATTATAATAAAAATGCGGTTTTGTGTCAAGAGAGTTTGCAAAGTCTATTTGCAAATATTGTATTGATATATTTATTTTATTTTCTGTCTCCAAAATATCCTTTAAGCGCTTCGTTTAACGCACTGCCGCTTGACGAGTGACAGTGCATTAAACATGCTCCTGTCTTTTCCGCCTGCTGTGACGCGGTCATAACCATTTTATGTGCCACAGTACCGGTGAAAACCACCACCATATCAGGACTGCCTATCTGATTTTTAAAATTTGCCGGACATTGTGTGAAAACCTTACACTTACAGCCGTATTTTTTACATATTTCTTTATATTTGCAGTGCATTCTGTCATGACCGCCAACAATAACTATACTCATTTTGTCTCTCCCGATTATTATTTTTGAGTTAGTTTGGTCTAACTAACTGTATTTATTTTACAACATATTATCTTATTTGTCAACAGTTTTTATTGACAAAATACTTTGCATAAAGTAAAATAATAACGAAGGTGATTTGTTTTGAATAATATTAGTATAAGAATTGCAGCTGAATCCGATGCCGCTGCAATTGCGGCGATATATGCGCCATATGTGGAAAACACTGCAAGAATCCGTAAGCTACAGCACCGCCAGCATAATTCCCGCAATTATCACCGCGGCGCAAACAAGCTTTTTCAAGATATTTTTCTCTTTAAAAACAAATTTTCCGATAAGTATGGAAATTACCGCGGAGCTTTGTTTTACAAGAGTCATAATTGTCACTGCGCTTTCGGGGTCGGAATTTGCAATAAAAAGCAGTCTGTCTCCGAGCACCAATGAAAAACTCAGCGCATAAATCCACGGATCACGCACCGCTTCTTTAATTCTGAAATCAACTTTTTTAATTAAAATATAAGCTAAGTACATAAACGCCAGTATGCCCATGAACCAAAACTGAAGCGCAGAGCTTGTCACATCGAACGAAGACATGATATATTTGTCTAGCGTCTCCGACACGGCATTAAGCAAACACGAGAGCACGGCAAATCCAATATATTTTATGCTGTAATGCTCGCTTTCTCTGGATTTTTTGCTGTTGGCAAAGTAAAGTCCTGCCGCAATAAGCAAAAGGCTTGCCATGCCGCGCAGAGTTACGGAATCCCCAAAAAAAACAATGCCCATAAGCGTTGCAAATATAACCCTTGACATATCCGTGAGGCTGTATATGCTCACGGGTATTTTTTCTATAGCCGCAAAAGACAGAAGCCACCCCGCGAAAAGCGCGGCGGATTTTATGAATACAAGAAACAAAAAATACGGCGTGACATTGAAAACACCGTGAGATGTTACGGCGGTCATGATAAACCCCAAAAATGTGTATGTAAAAAGTGCCGTCATAACGTTTGTCCGTTTCAAAACACTTTTCTTTATCGGATCTCTTGTACCGCGCAAAATTCCGTATAACAGTATGTAAATAATCCAGATTTTCAAATTAATCTCCATTCCTTTCGGAAACATGAATCAGCCAAAATCAACAAGCGGCAATCCGAGTTTTGTTATTTTTTTATTTGCATTTATAATTCGTTTTGGTAAGTAATCCTCCACGCGATGTCCGTCAAATCCCACACTTAGCTTTACTCCGCTTTTTTTAATAATTTCTGTAAGTACAGGGTTTTCAAGCGTACGTTTTACGTATTCGTGCTCATGATAGCCGTGAATACTGTCAAAATTCACATTCATTTCCCAAAAAATATTGCGGCGTGCCATTTCACTGAAGAAAGATAACTCGTCCACATCTTGTTCTTGAAGCAGTGACGGAATATCCGTATGCGCAATTCCAATATTTTTGCATCCATACTGCTCTGCATACTCAAAAAACCGAGTTATATCCGTCACATGCGTACAGGGATCATCCAAGTGCTCTATAAGGCAATAATCAAACCGAGATAGGTCAAGTCCTTTCGGAACATAAAGGTATTCTTCATTTATTGTCGGTATCTCTATTCCTACTGCAATTCTTATTCTATCTGCATACTTTTCCTTAATAAGCGTCATATGGTCACAATATGCATTTATCTTGCGCGCAAAGTCATTGTTCCTTATATTCACATCCGGATTCAAAGGCATTCCCTTTCTTTGCCCCGCTATACCGTATGCATGGTCGCATATCCCAAAAAAAGTGATTCCTCCGTTTCTTGCCGTTTCTATAATATCATACGGTGAATCCTTACCGCAAAAAGAATAATATGTATGTGAATGTAAATCCTGCATAAAACTCACCTCAGTTTCCTATCAACTCCGCAAAATCTTTCAGCATTTCCTCAAGTCTATACCCATCTAAATACTCTCTGAATGAACAGTATACGTTTTTGCCGCAGAGCATGTCCATGCACTCCAAAACCCTTCCGTCACCCTTGCCGAAGCGAACAGCTTCACCGTCTTTAGCATCGTTTATTCTCAAAAATGCAATATCGTCCGCAATTTCGTATTTTTTGATAACTTCACACGGATTTTCGCCGAGCAGAACATACTCGAGGGGATTAAATACAAGCCCCGTTCCGCCGTTTCTGAACCTTAAATAATCACGCAGCGTAAAATGTGTATATTTTGCACGCATCTCAAAAATAAGTTTTTTTCCCAGTTGATTTACACGCTCTGCCAGATGTTTTAAATCCGAGTCATTAAACCCTGCCGTAAGCGGAGAAAGACACAGCTTTACATATTCTATTCCCATAATATCAATATTTTTCAGCGCCTTTTCATATCTGTCATGTTCGGACGGAAACATGTTAACGGTGTATACCGAAATTTTCTGCCCGTTATCCGCAAGCTTTGCTTTGACGGTTTCCGCCTCATTTTCGCTCATATCCGCAGCGGGCTTTCCGAAAAAGCCGTCTTTTAATTCAACATTTTCAATGCCGAAAGAGTAATCGGAAAGGTTTTTAACTCTCACGCTTTTTTTGAACAGACCGCGCTTTACAATTTTCATAACCAAATTCAAAGATTCTTCAAGCGTTAAATCAGAGGTGTCGGCCAAAATTGCATCTTCGGCTTTTTTAAGCGGCGCTATTTTTCTTTCGCTGTCATTTTTATCGCGGAATTTCATGTCAGAAAGAACATCTTCAAACGAAACGTCCTCTCCCTTTTTCAGAAGCTCCGCAAGTCTGCGCTGTGCACGTATTTCCACATCGGCAGTGAGAAAAATTTTTATGTTTGCGTTCGGCAGAACAAAGCTGCCGATATCTCTGCCGTCCATCAAAACATCCTGTCTTTCGGCAATATTTCTCTGAAGCTCCAAAAGCTTTGTTCTCACCGCGGGAATTGTTCCCACATCCGAGGCACCGACCGAAACTTCAGGGGTTCTGATTTTACCCGAAACATCCTCACCGTTTAGCAAAACATTTAAAGTCCCGCCGTTCTCTTTTAAATCTATATCAATCTCGGGCAAAAACTTTTCCACGCTTTTGGCGTCTTTCGTATCACCGCCGCGGCTTAAAACATAATAAGCCAGTGCACGAAACATTGCGCCCGTATCTATATATAAAAGTCCGAGTTCTTTTGAGATATATTTTGAAATTGTACTTTTTCCGGCACCTGCCGGTCCGTCAATCGCAACACTGAATCTGTCTTTATTCATAAAAATCTCCCTTCCGCCAAGCATAATGCAAGTTTATTTCACGTCAGTACGGTTTTTCAGACGGCTCTGTGTGCCGCCGCTATAGCCATATCGTTCAGATGCAGCAATCCTATACCTATAAAAACGCACACACTTATATGCTCGCGGTACCTCGAAACCGCAATTTTCCCGCCGACGTTAAGTCCCATTGCTTTTGACGAAAGCTGCGACAAAGCATCTCTTGCAGCTCCCGCAACGGAACCTTCTTCGTTGTGCGCTGTACCTATAATATCTTCTCTTCTTGCCGCAACAACAATTCTCTCAATAATTTTTCCCACCGAGGACGAAAACTCCCCTCCGAAATCCACCGCAGCTGTTTTAATACCTGCATCCGCAAATTTTTTTTTAAGGGTATTTTCGCTGTCTCTGTCCTGCGTAAGTGCCAGCTTAACTGCCGCTATGCACACTTCACGGCTTCCGTACTCCATTTTAATCTCCATTCCGCCGTTGCGCTCCGGCATAAATAATAATTAAAATTAATCTTCTTTAGCGCAAAAATAAAGAAGACTGCCTGAATATGTTCATGTATCTTAAATACTGTTTCCGGCTGCATACCCAGTAGAATACGCAATCTGCAAGTTATATCCGCCCGTGTAAGCCGAAACGTCTATAATTTCACCGGCAAAGTAAAGTTCCTTCACTATTTTGCTTTCCATAGTTTTGGGGTTTATCTCATGAGTGCTTATGCCGCCCGATGTTACTATAGCTTCATCTATAGGTCTTGCTCCGTAAACGTGAATTTTAAATTCTTTTAAAAGCAACACAATATTGTGGCGCTCCGCACGTGTTATTTCACAGCATTTTTTTCTTAAATCAACGCCCGTAAGCTCCGCAAAAGGTTCAATAAGCTTCTTGGGCAAAAGCCTGTCAAGCGAATTAATATAGTCGCGTCTGCTGTACTCTTCAAAATCTCTCAAAAGTCTTTTGTCAAGCTCTTGCTCCGACAGCGCCGGTTTTAAGTCTATCACGGCAAACAGATTTTTCGAGTTTTTCAAATGGCAGCTTGCACTGAGCACAATAGGACCGCTGATTCCGAAATGAGTAAAAATCATTTCTCCGAAGTCCGAATACAGAACCTCATCTTTGTCGCGAAGCTTAAAACCGATATTTTTAAGACTTAGCCCCATAAGTCTGCGGCAAATTTTTGTGTCTGCGCAAAGAGGTACAAGCGACGGTGTTAGCGGCGTCACTGTATGTCCAAGCATTTCCGCCATCTTAAATCCGTCTCCCTTGGAACCCGTCTGCGGATAACTCACTCCGCCCGTGGCAAGCACCGCCGCATCGCACGGGCGCACCCTTCCGCCGTACTCCAGAATGCCGCATACACGTCCGTTTTCGGTTAAAATCTTTTTAACTCTTGCGCGCCTTGCTTCAACTCCGGCATTTTTCAGCGCACGCATAAGTGCCGTAACAACAGACGGCGCACTGTCGTTTTGAGGAAAAACTCTCATGCCTCGTTCAATCTTTGTAGGCACCCCGATTTTTTCAAAAAAGTCTATAGCATCATAATTCGAAAATCCGTGCAGGGCGCTGTATAAAAACTCTGGATTTCTAATGATATTATCCATAATATCGTCACCGGCATTTGTTATGTTGCATCTTCCTTTGCCGGTTATCTTCATTTTTTTCCCGAGTGTGTCATTTTGTTCAAGCAGCAAAACACTGTGTCCCTTTTCCGCTGCGCGAAGCGATGCCATAATTCCGGCAGGGCCTCCTCCCACAGTTATTACTCTCATTTACCATGCTCCCTTAAAACATAAAAAATTCTTTCGCTCTTCTTATTTGACGGCGCAAAAGTAAACGCATCAAAAGCGCCGAGCGGAATAAGTCCCGCCTGCCGCGCCGCCGAAAATATTTCATCTTCGGAATATGCGCGCTGAGTCTGTTCCTCAACAATTCTTTTATATAAAGTTCCCTGTTTTTCAAAAAAGTTCAGACGCATATCCAAAAAACCGTCTTCAAAACAGTTTTCCCAAGCGTAAAATACATCATTTTCCTCATACACAAGCGTATTGTTTCCGAGAATCTCTGAAAGCTTGTAGTATGAGCTTATGTCAAATACAAAAATACCGTTCGGGTCAAGATAGTTATTTACAAGTTCAAAAACACGCAGAAGTTCTCCGTCCTCAAGCAAATAATTTATGCAGTCAAGCGAGCTCACCGCGGCTCCCACCGTCCCGTAAAGTTCAAAATCAGTCATATCCTGATTGAGATAAAGAATATCGGGATCTTTTTCGCGCGCACGCATCAGCATATCGTAAGATGCGTCAACTCCTATCATGTCGTATCCGTCTTTTTTCAAAAGAGAAGTCAAAGACCCCGTTCCGCATCCCAAATCCAGCAAAAGCTCGGGTTTTTTCCCGAGAAATCTGTCAAAAATCTTATTGTAATATGAAACAAATTTGCTGTAATCCGCGTCAATGAGTCTGTCGTAAACTTCGGAAAAATCATTGTACATCTTTATCCATTCTGTCAAGTACAAGCTTATACCCTTCCGCGCCTTTTTTTGTAAGAAAGCCCGAAACACGGGATATTGTTGCGCTGCTTGCGGCAGTTTCCTCCTCAATTTCGTTATACGCTCTTTTTTTAGTCAGCATCTCTGCAACACGCAGTCTCTGTGCCATTGCGGCAAGTTCGTTTTTTGTGCACAGATCAAAAAGGAATCTGCGGACCTCTTCTTCCGATTCAAGCACGGTGAACGCCTTATATAAACTTTTCAGCTGTTTCTCATTTAATTCTATCTTCATTTTATCACCCGAAATACATTTATTTACTTTAATTATAACATATATCTGCGAAAAAGACAACCTGCGGAATCATTTCATTGAAAGCGAAATTCTGTTTTTTTGTGTGTCCACATCCAAAACACGTACCTTTACTATATCCCCGACTTTCACAACATCCGTAGGATGTTTCACAAATCCGTCGCGCAGTTCGGAAATATGCACCAAACCGTCTCTGTGAACTCCTATATCCACAAACGCTCCGAAATCCGTAACATTTCTCACGGTGCCCGTAATTTCCATGCCTTCTTTCAGATTCTTGATATCCAGAAGTTCCCGCCTGAGTTCCGGCTTCGGCAGTGAATCTCTCACATCTCTTCCGGGTTTTTTAAGCTCCGCCGCAATATCAGAAAGAGTGATTGTTCCTATACCGAGTTCATTTGCAAGCTTGTCTCGGCCGTATTGCAAAATTTTATTTTCAATATCCGAAACCCTGCCGCCTCTGACATCGTCATCGGTATATCCGAAATGTTTTAATACAGCTTCCGCAGCCTTGTAAGACTCGGGATGCACGCCCGTATTATCCAAAATATTTTTCGGATCCGTTATACGCAGAAAGCCGGCACACTGAACAAACGTCTTTTCTCCGAGTTTTTTCACCTTCTTAAGCTCAGCACGCGATTTAAAGCCGCCGTTTTCCTCCCTGTATGCCACAATATTTTCGGATACCGTTTTGTTCACACCGGAAATATATGAAAGCAGCGGAGCAGAAGCCGTGTTTAAATTTACCCCGACTCTGTTTACGCAGTTTTCAACAACGCCTCCCAAAGACTCGTCAAGCCGCTTCGGGTTCATGTCGTGCTGATACTGTCCCACGCCTATTGCCTTCGGCTCGATTTTAACAAGTTCCGAAAGCGGATCTATAAGTCTTCGCGCAATTGAAACTGCGCTGCGCAAAGAAACATCGTACTGCGGAAATTCTTTTGCCGCAAGTTCTGACGCGGAATACACCGATGCCCCCGCTTCGCTTACAACCATGTAAAATACTTCCCTGTCAATTTCGCTTAAAAGTTCCGAAACAAAAATCTCCGTTTCTTTTGAAGCTGTGCCGTTTCCTATTGCAATAACGGAAACATTGTATTTATATATCAAGTCTTTTATAATCTTTTTTGCTTCTTCGATTTTGGACTGCGGAAGCGTCGGATATATCACGGTTGTTGCAACAACTCTTGAGGCTTCGTCAACAACGGCTGTTTTGCAGCCGGTTCTGTATGCCGGGTCAAGCCCCAAAACCACTGTTTCGCGAAGCGGCGGCTGCATTAAGAGGTTCTTTAAGTTTTCGGAAAATATGCCTATGGCGTGCTCTTCCGATTTTTCCGTAAGCATGCCGCGCACCTCATTTTGAACCGACGGCCTTATAAGTCTTGAATACGCGTCCGATATTGCCGCACGAATCAGCTCCGCACTCGGAGAATCTCTTTTAATTATATCGTTTGCTATATGCCCCGTTACGGTCTCCGACGGTTCATCAACCGAAACCGACAGCACTCCCTCTTTTTCGCCGCGGTTCACGGCAAGAATACGGTGAGGAGCTATTTTACGCACCGGCTCCGAAAAATCGGCATACATATCGTAAACTGTGTTTTCCTCCGTTTTCGCTTTTGTGACAATCATTCCCTGAGACAAGAAAATTCGCCTTGCAAAAGCTCTGTATTCGGCATTGTCGGAAATAAATTCGGCAATTATATCCGACGCGCCGCCAAGCGCTTCCTCCGGGGATGCAACGCCTTTTTCTTCATTGATATATTTTTCGGCTTCGCTTTCCACGCTGACGCCCGTTTGAAGAAGAATAAAATCAGCAAGCGGTTTTAACCCTTTCTCGGCAGCAATAAAAGCACGCGTTTTTCTTTTTTGCTTATACGGTCTGTATAAATCTTCAAGTTCCTGCAGCGTCTGCGCCTCTTGTATTTTTTCCGCAAGTTCCGGCGTGAGTTTTTCCTGCTCTTTAATAAGTCTTAATATACCCTCCCTGCGCTCCTCAAGTCCCTGAAGATATGTGAGTCTTTCGTGAAATTTTCTCAAAACGGTATCGTCCATAGATCCCGTCATTTCTTTTCTGTACCTCGCTATAAACGGAATAGTATTTCCGTCTTCCAATAAATTCAGCACGTTTTGAACGTGTTTTTCATCAAGTGACAATTCTTTTGCCAAAACTTTCGCAAAATCCATAGTTCCTCCAAAATACTATATATCTACTCTGTTGCGCGTTCCGCCGCCGAAGAAATCGCACATATTAAGAATCATTTCATTAAAACAGCGCTTGCGTGCTTCAAAAGCTCCCCATGCCATATGCGGCGTAAAGCATACATTATCACGGTTTTTTATAGCGTAATACGGACTTTCCGTTCCAAACGGCTCTTCGGAATAAACATCCGTTCCGAAATATATTCTGTTTTCCCCGGCAGCACGGCAGAGAGCCTCCTCGTCCGCCACCGCTCCGCGCGCCGCATTCACAAACACCGCTCCGTTTTTAATCATATTCACTCTCTCGACAGTTATAATTCCGCGTGTTTCGCGGTTTAGCGGCAAATGTACCGTTATTATATCCGAACGCTTAATTAATGTATCGAGATCCACACATTCAGCCTCATCCGACGGGTGCTTTTTAAAAGCCAAAATACGGCAGCCGAAAGCCTTTGCGGCGGACGCGACATGTTTTCCGATGTTGCCGTATCCCACAATCCCCCATGTAAGTCCGCACAGCTCGTGAAACACCGGCGAAAGCTTATTTGCCTCTCCGCTTTTTGTATATTCACCGCTTGATACATAACCGGTATAAACTTTCATTCTGTTTGCAAGATATAAAACCGTGCCAACCGTAAGCTGTGCCACGCTGTAAACCGAATATCCCGGTACATTGCATACAGCGATGCCGTTTTTTGCGCAATATGCCACATCTATATTGTCATACCCCGTTGCCGCTTCACATATAAGCTTAAGTGATTTTGCCCCATGCAGATTTTCTTCCGTAAGCTTTACTTTATTTACAAATATGACATCTGCATCCGCAATTCTCTCTTTCACCGTCTGCGACGGCGACGCGTCATAAGCTTCGATATCCGCTTTTATCGGGACGGAAATATCAAGATCCATTCCGAGAGTTGCTCTGTCAAGAATAACTATTTTCATTTTTATTCCCCGCATTGTAAAATATAGAATAATTTTATCACACTAAAGAAAAAAAGTCAAACAAAAAGACGCCGATATCGGATTTAAGAAATTTAAAGGAGTATATGACCGAGATCGGCGGCGTCATCGTGCGCAACGGCGAGGTGATGGAGGAATTTGACACCTTTGTCAAGCCCGGCAAGCCCATCACCCCCAAGATCACCGAGATCACCGGCATCACCAACGAGATGGTGGCCGATGCCCCCAGCGAGAAGGAAGCGCTGAAAGCGTTCCTCAAGTTTGCGGGGGGCCGCATTCTGGTGGGCCACAATGTGCACTCCTTCGATATGCGTTTTCTGCGGGCTGCCGCCAAGCGCAGCGGCATCTCGCTGGAAAATGTGACCTATATCGACACCCTGACCATGGCGCAGGCCATGTACCCCGGCCTGCACAACTACAAGCAGGGCACCATCAACAAGCATCTGGAGCTGCCCGCCTACGAGGCACACCGCGCCTGCGAGGACTCCGCCGCACTGGGCCGCATCTTCTGTGTGATGCTCAAGGACCTGGAAGAAAAACAGGTGACGAAGGTCAGCGAGATCAACACGGGCCTGGGCGGCAACCGCGAGGTGCTGAAAAAGAAGTATTACCACCTGATCATCCTGGTCAAGAACCAGATGGGCCTGAAGAATCTGTACAAGATCGTGAGCGAGGCCCACGTCAACTACTTCTTCAAAAAGCCCCGGGTGCCCCGCAGCCTGCTGAACAAGTACCGGGACGGCCTGCTGCTCACCAGCGCCTGTGAGGCCGGTGAGCTGTATCGTGCCATCGTGGACGGCACCCCCTACGAGGAACTGAAAAAGATCGCCTCCTACTACGACATTCTGGAGATCCAGCCCCTGGGCAACAATGCTTACATGGTGCGCGAGGGCAAAGTGGACAGCGAGGAGAAGATCAAGGACTTCAACCGCACGGTCATCAAGCTGGGCGAGGACCTGCACAAGCCGGTGATCGCCACCGGCGACGTGCACTTCACCGAGCCGGAAGATGCCGTGTACCGTGCGGTGCTGCAGGCGGGCAACGGCTTCAAGGACGCCGACAACCAGCCGCCGCTGTTCTTCCGCACCACACA
>USAP01000028.1 GCA_900552775.1 uncultured Eubacteriales bacterium
ATAATTTAAAAAATTTGTTAAAAGACTTGAAAATTTCCAAAGCTTAGTATATAATAATAGAATCAACTATTATGTGATAAAGGAGTAAGAATATGAAAAAGTTACTTTCGGCTCTATTGGCAACATCAATGCTTTTTCTTGTCAGCGCGTGCAATATAAAAGACGTTACAAGAATGGCATACACGGACACGGACTCTGTGGGAAGAGGGGAATTTAACTTCTATCTGCAGCAGGGCAAGTCGGCGGCTATATCCGCGGCAAAGTCGGGCGGAGGAGACACGCTTTCGGCAACTTCCACGGAGGAAGAATGGAACACGGTTAAAATAGGCGATGTTACGGCGGCAGACTATGCGCGCGACAAAGCAAAAGAATACGCAAAAAGTTCCCTTGTTATGAAGGCAAAGGCAATTGCGGACGGTATAACTCTGACAGATGAAGACCGCGACAGTATCGCAAAACAGAAAACTCAGATAATCGAGCAGTACGGCGGCAGATACAACTATGAGCAGTATTTCAGCGAAGGCGGATTTACGCTTCAGGACATTGAAAAAATACTCGAAGCCGAGGCATACGCTCAGAAAGTCAGCGAGAAATATTTCGGCGACGGCACGGAGGCAAAACCCGGTGAAATCACGGTGACGGACGAAGACGTTAAAAACTTCTACGAATCCGAATATGTATATGTAAAGCATATTCTTATTTCAAACGAGGCGGACAAGGCTGCATCGGACGAGACAACGGTTGAAAGCGGAGACGCGGCAGACGAAAATGCGGACAAGTCCGCGGATTCTTCGGCAGACGCTTCGGCAGATACATCCGCCGAGGATAAAGACGCCGCTGCTCTGCAGAAAGCAAAAGACCTTATTGCGGAGCTTCAGGGCGGAGCTGATTTTGACAAGCTTATGAAAGAAAACACCGCGGACAAAAATGCCGAGACGGGCGAGATAAACAGCCCCGAGGGTTATGTGTTCACAAAGGGTGAAATGGTATCGGAGTTTGAAACGGCTGCATTTGCGCTCAAGGAAAACGAGCTTACGGCAGAACCGGTTAAAACTTCTTACGGCTACCATATTATAAAGAGACTTCCGCTGCCCCAAAGCGGCGAGCTTTACGACGAGGCTGTTGAAAAGGCAAAAACCAAGAAGCTTTCAAACCTTGCGGAGGAATACACCGACAAGTGGGCGGAAGAGCTCGGATTTAAGTTCAACGACAAGGCTATAAGCAAAATAAAGCTTGCGGCAAAAAAAGCATAATTTAACAGGGTAGTTTAGGAGGAAGTACAGTGTCAGGTCATTCCAAGTGGAGTAACATAAAACATAAAAAAGAAAAAAGTGACAATCAGAGAGCCAAAATATTCACAAAGCTCGGCAGAGAAATTTCGGTAATCGTTAAAGCCGGCGGAGCGGACCCGGAGAGCAACACAAAGCTGCGCGACGCTATTTTGAAGGCGCGCTCAAACAATATGCCAAACGACAATATTCAGCGCTGCATCAAAAAAGCGGCAGGCGAAACGGGCGGCGACAATTACGAGGAAATCGTATATGAAGGCTACGGCCCGAGCGGCGTTGCGGTTATTGTTGAAACACTCACCGACAACAGAAACAGAACCGCTGCCGACATGAGACATTATTTTGACAAATGCGGCGGCAACCTCGGTCAGACGGGATGTGTAACATTCATGTTTGACAAGAAGGGAATTATAATAGTAAACGGCGAGGGAGCGGACGAGGATCAGCTTATGATGGACGCGCTCGATGCCGGAGCAGACGATTTTTCCGCAGAGGATGACGGATATTTTGAAGTTTCAACAGATCCGGACGTTTTCGGCGCGGTTTGTGCGGCGCTTGAAGAGAAGGGCTACAAAATAGAGTCGGCGGAGGTTTTAAGAGTTCCCCAGACAACCGTAACTCTCACATCGGAAGACGATTTGAAGAACATGACAAAGCTTATCGACATGCTTGACGATAACGATGATGTTCAGAACGTGTTCCATAACTGCGATATTCCCGACGAGGAATAGTACAAAAGATTTTTAGCGGAATTAAAAAGAAGTGGCTTTGACAAAGTATTGTCGGGGCCGCTTTTTGGTAAAATAAGAGCGGACAGACGCGGTGTGTATGTTCCGACGCGTAGGGACAATTCACGAATTGTCCGTTTGGTGTGAGAAAAACAAAACGGGCGACCACGCAGGGTCGCCCCTACGATACATTGTTTGAGAGCGAACAAGCGTGAGCGACAGCGAATGCTAAGGAAGGAGAATAACATGATTAAAAAACTTTGGGCATCGGTAAGAGAATTTAAAAAACCGGCAATCTACACACTTTTGCTCATTGTGGGCGAGGCAATCTTTGAAACAATAATCCCGTTTATAACGGCGGGACTTGTAAATGATATACGAAAAGGAACGGACATACGCGAGCTTTTGGGAACGGGGCTTCTGCTTGTTATAATGGCGTGCGCGTCTCTTATGTGCGGCGGACTGGCGGGATTTACGTGTTCAAAGGCTTCGGCGGGTTTTGCGAAAAATTTAAGGTCGGATATGTTCCGCGCAATTCAGCGCTACAGCTTTGAAAATATAGACAAATTTTCGTCCGCCTCGCTTGTTACAAGACTTACAACGGACGTAAGCAATGTTCAGATGGCATTCATGATGCTGATAAGAACGGCTGTGCGAAGCCCTCTGATGATGATTTTCTCCGTAATAATGGCGTTTAAGATGGGCGGCAAGCTTGCCACGGCGTTTGTTATTGTTATACCGGTGCTCGGCTGCGGCCTGTGGTTTATAGGCAAAAAAGCCATGCCGGCGTTCAGGCGCGTTTTCAGAAAATACGATAAGCTTAACGAATCGGTTGAGGAAAACGTGCGCGGAATGCGCGTTGTAAAAGGCTTTGCGCGCGAGGACTACGAAAAAGATAAATTCAACAATGCCGCGGAGGACATAAAAAAGGACTTTGTGTTTGCGGAGAGAATTGTGGCGCTTAACACTCCGCTTATGACCCTCTGCATGTATTTTAACATGGTTTTCATTTTGTGGATAGGCTCGTCGCTTGCTATAGGCAGCGGCGGCGCGGCTTTGGACGTCGGTCAGATTTCGGCACTTTTAAGCTACGGCGTGCAGGTGCTTATGTCGCTTATGATGCTTTCGATGATTTTCGTCATGCTGACAATGAGCGCGGAGTCCGGCAAACGTATAACCGAGGTTTTGGGCGAAACTCCGGCGCTGACCGAACCCGAAAATCCCTTGATGACCGTGAAAGACGGCTCTGTGGATTTTGACGGAGTAAGCTTTAAATACAGTGCGGGCGCAAAAAAATATGCGCTTTCGGATATAAATCTTCATATTAAATCGGGCATGACTGTGGGAATCATAGGCGGCACGGGTTCTTCAAAATCGTCTCTTGTGCAGCTGATTCCGAGGCTTTACGATGTGACCGAGGGTACGGTTTCGGTAGGCGGCGAAGATGTAAGAAAATATCACCTCGACACGCTTCGCGGCGCGGTATCAATGGTGCTTCAGAAAAATCTGCTGTTTTCCGGCACGATAGCCGAAAACCTCAGATGGGGCAATGAAAACGCTACAGACGATGAGCTGCGCGAGGCTTGCCGCCTTGCCTGCGCGGACGAGTTTGTGGAAAGCTTTCCCGATAAATATGAAACGCGTATCGAACAGGGAGGAACAAATGTTTCGGGCGGTCAGAAGCAGCGCCTCTGCATAGCGCGCGCACTTTTGAAAAAGCCGAAAATACTTATTCTTGACGACTCCACAAGCGCGGTTGATACGAAAACCGACGCGCTTATCCGCTCGGCGTTTAAAAAATACATTCCGGAAACCACAAAAATTATAATAGCGCAGCGCATTGCCTCGGTTGAGGATGCGGATATTATAGTTGTAATGGACAACGGCACGGTTGCAGATTCCGGCACGCACAGCGAGCTTATGGAGCGCAGCGAAATATACAGAGAAATCTTTGAGCAGCAGACGAAGGGAGGGGACAAAGATGAGCAGAAATAATATGAAAGCCGCACCGCGCGGCGGGCAGCCGAAAAAAGGTATTTTCGGCAGAGTGCTGAAAACGCTTTTTGAGTATTATCCGGTTCTTGTCCCCGTCACAATTTTCTGCATACTCTTTTCGGCTCTTGCCGCGGCTTTGCCGGACGTTTTCCTGCAAAAGGTTATAGCGATTATAAGCAAATATATCGAAACCTCCGACTGGAGCGCGGCGCACGCGGAGCTTGTTCCGAAAATGGCAATACTTATAACGCTTTATGTGATTTCGCTTGCCGCGACGCTTCTTTACACGCAGCTTATGGCATTTATCACGCAGGGATTTCTTTGCAAAATGCGCTGTAAAATGTTCGGCGGAATGCAGAAACTGCCGATAAAATACTTTGACCAAAACAAACACGGCGATATCATGAGCCATTACACAAACGATATAGACGCTTTAAGACAGCTTGTGTCCCAGGCGCTGCCCTCGCTTCTTCGCGCAGGGTCTGTGGTTATTCTCGTCTTTTTCGTAATGATTTATTACAGCGTATGGATGACACTTGTGCTGCTTTTGGGCGTTGCGCTGATGATGCTTGTAACAAAAAATGTCGGCGGCGGTTCGGCAAAATATTTCGTGCGCCAGCAGAAATCAATAGGCCGCGCGGAGGGCTTTGTTCAGGAAATGATGAACGGTCAGAAGGTTGTCAAGGTCTTTTCGCACGAGAGAGAGTGCGAGCGTGACTTTGATGAAATAAACGACGCTCTTTACGAGGACACGAAAAAAGCAAACGCATATGCCAATATTCTGGGCCCCGTAATAGGCAATATCGGTAACATAATCTATGTTATAATTGCGCTTGCCGGCGGATTTTTCATAACAATGCGTCTGCCTAATTTAAGCCTTTCGGGAGCGGTACTCGACATAAGCATAGTTGTGCCGTTTCTTAATATGACAAAGCAGTTTACGGGAAACATAAACCAGCTTTCGCAGCAGATTAACGCCATTGTAATGGGTCTTGCCGGCGCGGAGCGTGTTTTTGAACTTGCGGACGAAAAGCCTGAGGCAGATGACGGATATGTAACTTTGGTAAACGCGAAAATCAAAGAAGACGGCAGCATAGAAGAAAGTGCGGAGCACACCGGAAAATGGGCGTGGAAGCACCCCCACGGAGACGGAAGCCTGACTTATACGGAGCTTCGCGGCGATGTGAGAATGGTTGACGTTGACTTTTCCTATACGAAGGGTAAACAGATTCTGCACGATGTTTCCGTATATGCCGAGCCGGGTCAGAAAGTGGCTTTCGTGGGCGCGACCGGCGCCGGAAAAACAACAATCACAAACCTTATCAACAGGTTTTACGATATCGAAGACGGAAAAATCCGTTATGACGGAATAAATATAAACAAAATAAAGAAGGATGATTTGAGAAAATCCTTAGGCATAGTTTTGCAGGAGACGAATCTTTTCACCGGCACCGTTATGGACAATATCCGCTACGGCAGACTTGAAGCCACGGACAACGAGTGCAGAAAAGCGGCGGAACTTGCCGGCGCGGACGATTTTATTTCAAGACTTCCGCAGGGATATGAAACAGAGCTTTCAAATAACGGCGCAAACCTTTCGCAGGGTCAGAGACAGCTTATCGCAATAGCGCGTGCTGCCGTTGCCGATCCGCCGGTTATGATACTTGACGAGGCAACGTCCTCCATCGACACGCGCACCGAGGCGATAGTTCAGCGCGGCATGGACAAGCTTATGGAGGGCAGAACCGTGTTTGTTATAGCGCACAGACTTTCCACCGTAAGAAACTCCGATGTTATCATGGTGCTTGACCACGGCAGAATAATCGAACGCGGCAGCCATGACGAGCTTATTGCCAAAAAAGGCACTTATTACAGACTTTATACCGGCGCGTTTGAGCTTGAATAATATTTTTCTTGCCTTTTTGGTTAAAAAGTGGTAAAATAGATTTGTTGATATGTAAAAAATATCGTATGCGCGTAACACAAGGCGGGCGACCACGCAGGGTCGCCCCTACTGTCCCTCCTTTTCCGCGAAAAGTCACGTTTGCGAATGCTTGGTGTTTATAAATGCACACATATACGCATTCGCGGCACTACCAACTTTTCACGGTGGCTATGGGGAGCGAACAAGCGTGAGCGAAAATTTGATATCGGATTGGAGATTCTTATGAAAAAGAAACTGAGTTTATTTCTGGCGGTTATTATGATGGCGGGCGCTTTTTCAGCGTGCGGAAAGAAAAAAGCCGAGACGGAGAGCATTCCGGCACCGACGGAGACCGCTGCGCCGGAACCGCAGAAGGACGATTTTGCGGTAAAATACGAGAAAGCAACAAAAAGACCCGTTGCCGTTATGATAGATAACGACAATAAAGACGCATGGCCTCATGCCGGACTTTCGGAGGCGTATCTTATTTATGAGATAACCGTTGAGGGCAGCGCAACACGTCTTATGGCTCTTTTCAACGAGACAGAAACCGAAAAAATCGGTCCCGTGCGCTCATCGAGACACTATTTTCTCGACTATGCCTCGGAGCATGACGCAATTTACACGCATTTCGGCTGGAGCCCCAGGGCGATGGAGGATATTCCGGCACTCGGCATAAACAACATAAACGGAATTTATGACGCCGGCGCATTCTGGCGCGAAAGAAAACATAAAAACGACTATCACAGCGCGTTTACTTCCATGAAGCTTATAAACGAGCAGATAAGCGCCAAAAGCTACAGAACAGACCGCGAAAAAGCGCCGCTTAATTTCGCAGACAAGCGCTACACCCCCGAGGGTGACGCGGCAAGCTCGGTTTACATACCGTTCGCATCGTTCTATTCGGTGAAATTTGAATATGACGCGGAGAGCGGAACATATTCGCGCATCGTAAACGGCTCTCCCTACGCTTTGCAGGAGGGCGCGAAGATTGCGGCGGAGAATATTATCGTGATGAAAATGCATGAAGCGCCTTTGGGCGACGGAAGTGCAAGAATAAATATTTCCGATGTGGGAAGCGGCGAAGGATATTTCCTCACGGCAGGCAAATGCGTGCCGGTTAAATGGAGCAAGGAAAGCAGAACCGCAAAAACCGTATGGAAAGACGGAAGCGGAAACGAAATTAAATTAAACCCCGGTCAGACCTGGGTTGAAATCGTTTCAACATCCGTCAATACAGCAATTGAATAAGGAGATTGAATATGCAAAAAAAGGTGAAGACAATACTTTTTGAACAGGCTTTTATCGCAGCCGGAACCTTTCTCATGGCGCTGAGCGCGGCGATGTTTTTGGCACCGGGTAAAATTTCCACGGGCGGCGTAACAACTGTTGCAACGGTGCTGCTTCACCTTTTCGGCATTAAACTGTCAATTACAAACCTTGTGTTAAACGCGGTGCTTTTTGTGCTGGGTTACAGACATTTGGGCAAATATGCGATTGCAAAAACTGTTTCGGGAACGCTGCTTTTCACAGTTTTTCTTGAAGTTGTAAGCTATTTTCCGCCGTATACGGGCAATGTTTTGGTTGCTGCGCTTTCGGGCGGCGTGCTTTGCGGCGTGGGACTCGGGCTTGTGGTGCGCGTGGGTTCGTCCACGGGCGGCAGCGACTTTGCCGGTCTTATTTTAAAAAAGTTTTTCCCTCATATTTCCATAGCGCGTCTGATTCTTATAATAGACTGCGCAACCATAGCGCTTTCGGGCATAGTTTTCGGCGATTTTGACATAACATTTTATTCGCTCCTTTCCATGTACGTTTCGGCGAAAATCACGGACATTCTTGTTACGTGGGGAGACGATGCGAAAACCGTGCATATTTTCTCGAAGAAAAATGAGGAAATAGCGCGCTGCGTTATGGAAAGGTTCGAACGCGGCGTTTCGGGAATACATTGCCGCGGCATGTATTCGGGAGATGACGGACTTATGCTGCTTTGCGTGGTGCGCCCCAAGGAACTTCCGCAGCTTGTCAAAACCGTGCGCGAGTTTGATCCCGATGCATTTGTTATTATAAATGACGCCAAAGAGGTTTTGGGAGAAGGGTTTAAGAGATAGGTAAGAAACGTGCGGTGTGCGGAAACAAAACGGGCGACCACACAGGGTCGCCCCTACCGCGTCGGAACAAGCTACGCTCCGTTCCGATTTTGAAAACAAAATCAGTCACACGCTCCGCTGTCCCTCCTTTTCCGCGAAAAGTCACGTTTGCTTCGGCTATGTGCCCCAAAATGTGCACATAACGCCTTCGCTGCACTACCAACTTTTCGCGGTTGTTTTGGGAGCGAAGCTCAAAGGAAGGAGAATAACATGAAAATTATGATAGCGTCGGACCTTCACGGTTCTGCAAAATACGTATCAAAACTTATGGAGGCATACAAAAGAGAAAATCCCGACAGGCTTTTGCTTCTCGGAGACATACTTTATCACGGACCGAGAAACGCATTGCCTGATTTGTACGACCCAAAGGAGGTTATATCGCTTCTTCAGCCGGCGGCGGACAAAATAATATGCGTTCGCGGCAACTGCGACACAGAGGTTGACGCCATGGTGCTGCCGTTTGACATTCTTGCGCCGCGCGCGGTTCTGCTTGCGGACGGCGTTACGATTTATGCGGCTCACGGGCACAACCTGAGCGACGATTTTCTCTCAAAGCTGCACGGAGAAATTTTGCTGTGCGGTCACACGCATGTGCCGGAGTGCAGAGAATACGATAATTACACATATATAAATCCGGGTTCCGTTTCGATTCCGAAACAGGATTCGCCCCACAGCTATATGATTTTTGACGGTACATTCCATTGGAAAACGCTGGGCGGCGAAGAATATAACCAAAAGGAGATAACAAAATGATTGCGGAGGTTAAAACCTGCTGTCTGACGGGTCTTGACGGGCATATTGTTACCGTTGAGGCGGATGTTTCTCAGGGGCTGCCCGCATTTGAAATTGTGGGTCTGCCGGACGCCGCGGTGAAAGAAGCGCGCGAGAGAGTGCGCGCCGCCATAAAAAACTGCGGATATGAGTTTCCGTCGCGCCGGTACACGATAAACCTTGCGCCGTCGGGCATAAAAAAAGAGGGATCTCTTTTCGACTTGCCCATAGCAATTGCGATTTTGAAGGCGACAGAGCAGATTAAAACCGGCATAGAACCCACGGTTGTTTTGGGTGAGCTTTCGCTCTCGGGCGAGGTTCGGCCCGTGCCGGGCGTTCTGCCGGCGGTGATGGACACGGCGAAAGCCGGACTGTGCCGCTTTGTGGTGCCTTATGACAACGCGAAGGAAGCGGCGCTTGTGAGAAAAACGGCAATTTTCGGCGTGAAAACGCTGCGCCAGGCGGCGGAACTTCTCACGGGCGAAACCCCAATGCAGGAAACCTTTGTAAACTTTAATGAACTTTTCAAAAGAAATTCTGTCTATCCGTACGACTTTTCGGAGGTTCGCGGACAGACTATCGTCAAGCGCGCGATAGAAGTTGCGGCGTCGGGCGGCCACAATTGCCTTATTGTCGGCTCTCCCGGCTCGGGGAAAACGATGCTTGCACAGCGTATTCCTTCAATATTGCCCGACCTCACGCCCGAGGAAGCGCTTGAAACCACAAAAATATACAGCGTTGCCGGACTTTTGAAAAACGGACTTTCGCTTATAACAAGACGTCCGTTCCGCGCGCCGCACCACAGCATTTCAACCGTGGGTCTTGTCGGCGGCGGCTCGGTGCCGCGCCCCGGGGAGCTTTCCCTGGCGCACAACGGAGTTTTGTTTCTGGACGAGTTTCCGGAGTTTCGGCGCGATGCCACGGAGGTTATGCGCCAGCCTATTGAAGACGGAGAGGTGCGCATAACGCGCGTTGCCGCAAGCGTTACATATCCATGCCGCACAATGCTTGTCGCGGCGATGAACCCGTGTAAATGCGGCTATTACGGCGACAGGAACAGAAAATGCCGCTGCTCGGAGGCGTCCGTTCAGAGATATCTTTCAAAAATCAGCGGTCCTCTGCTTGACAGAATTGATATACAGACAGAGGCTTCAAGCCTTTCATATAAAGACATAAAGCTGCCGCCGGCGGAAACCTCGGCACAGATTAAAAAGAGAGTTGTGAAAGCGCGCGAAATCCAGGCGGAAAGATACAAGGGCTGCGGTTTTTACACAAATGCAGGTCTTTCGGGCGAGAATATTTCAAAATACTGCGAGCTTGACAGGGAAGCCGAAAAGGTTTTGAAAGGCGCGTTTGAAGTGATGCATTTGAGCGCGCGTGCGCACAGCAGAATCCTTAAGGTTTCGAGGACGATTGCAGATCTTGCGGGGTCTGAAAAAATCGGCATGATGCATGTTGCCGAGGCGGTTCAGTACAGAAATCTGGATCGGAAATTCTGGGGATGAGAGTTTGCTGCCGCATGGTGTTGAGGAAACAAAACGCGCTCCGTTCCGATTTTCGGAATGAAAATCAGTCACACGCTCCGCTGTCCCTCCTTTTCCGCGAAAAGTCACGTTTGCGAATGCTTGGTGTTTATAAATGCACACATAACGCCTTCGCGGCATTACCAACTTTTCACGGTATTTATGGAGAGCGGAGCACAAGGCGGGAGAAACGCGTACATCCCCTACGGTACAATATTGGACGCAAAAAGGCTTAAAATCATAAAAAGCCGCGGCGTGTACGTGGCTTTTTATTCCTCTATGAGGGTAGGAAACAATGTGTTGTTTCCGTAAGCGGAGCGCCGAATGTAAAACCAAACGCAATGCTTGCTTTGCGTTTGAGAGTGAACAAGCGTGGGTGAGAAAGGTATTATTATGTTTCATTCAAAAAGCACTGAGGACACGGAAAAGTTTGCCGCGTCCATAGCACTTAAATACGGTGTGCCGCACACATTTTGCCTTTCGGGCGAGCTGGGTGCGGGGAAAACCGCATTCACGCGCGGAATTGCGCGCGGCTGCGGATATGACGGAAGGGTTTCGAGCCCGACTTTTACTATCATGAATATTTACGAAGGAAAAATTCCCGTACATCACTTTGATTTGTACCGCTTAAGCGATGAGGAAGAACTTTTCGAGATTGGCTTTGACCCTCTTGCGGACGGGGTTATCACGGTGGTTGAATGGTTTGACGGTTTTGCGGATCTGTTCCGCGGCAATGCCACTTTGGTAAAATTTACAAAAACAGAGAATGAGAACGAAAGATATATTGAGGTGACGGAATTTTGATTATACTCGGAGTTGAAAGCAGTGCCGTTTCCGCGGGTGCGGCGCTTGTGAAAGACAATAAGCTGCTTTCCGAAAGTTATTTGAATGTGGGTCTTACACATTCGGAAACGCTGATGCCGCTTATAGACAGTGTTATCACCTCCGCCAAGGCGGACATTTCGGATATAGACGTTTTCGCCGTGTCAACGGGGCCGGGATCTTTCACGGGACTGCGCATAGGCGTCGGAACCGTCAAGGGACTTGCGGCAGGCGCCGGGAAAGAGACATGCGGCGTTTCAAGCCTTGAGGCGATGTGCATGGGACTTTGCAATTCGAAAAAGATAATCTGCCCCATTATGGACGCGCGCCGCAGCGAGGTTTATAACGCATTGTACAGATGGGAAAACGGCAGTTTAAAAGAACTTCGGGCAATGCGCGCATTGCCGCTGGCGGAGCTTCTTTCAGAGCTTCCCGAAGGTGCCCTTTTTGCGGGAGACGGAGCCGCAGTGTACCGCGATGAAATAATAAAAACTCTCGGAGAACGTGCGGAGTTTGCGCCGCCGCAGCTTATGTATCAGCGCGCGGCGGGTGTGGCATTTGCGGCAATCGGCAAAGAAACGGTGCCGCCCGAAAAATTGCTGCCCGTGTATATACGAAAACCTCAGGCGGAAAGAGTGAGAGAAGAAGGCGGACTTAAGTAAGCCGCGCGTGGTGTGCGGAAACAAAACGGGCGACCACACCGGTACATTATTGAAAGCGGCTTTAAATCATAAAAAGCCGCGGCGTGTACGTGGCTTTTTATTCCTATATGAGGGTAGGAAACAATGTGTTGTTGAAGCGCCGAATGCATGCACGGGCGACCACACAGGGTCGCCCCTACGGTCGTTTTAGGAGCGAACAAGCGTGAGCTACAACATATAAAGAAAGGATGATAAATATGATAGCAATAGGCTGTGACCACGGTGCGTATGAGCTTAAGCTTGAGATCATACGCCATTTAAAAGAAAGAGGATTTAAGGTGAAGGACTTCGGCTGCGGCGAGGGCGAAAAGGCAGATTACCCCGACATTGCGTTCCCCGTTGCTGAATCCGTTGCAAGCGGAGAGTGCGAGAGGGGCATACTCTGCTGCGGAACGGGAATAGGCATGTGCATCGCGGCAAACAAGGTGCGCGGCATCCGCGCGGCGGTGGTTACGGAGCCCACCTCGGCAGGTCTCACAAAGGAACACAATAATTCTAACATCATCTGCTTCGGCGGCAGAATAACGGGCCCGGTGCTTGCGCTCGAGTCGCTTGACGCATGGCTTTATTCGGAATATATGGGCGGCCGTCACCAGGGCAGAATCGATAAAATTGCTCAGTATGAGGAAAGGAAGTAGTCCTTATGAAATGTCCGTTCTGCGGATGCGAAGAAAGCCGCGTTATAGATTCGCGCCCAATTGAGGAAGGCGATTCGATACGCAGGCGCAGAGAATGTGTAAAGTGCGAAAAGCGTTTTACAACATATGAAAAGGTTGAACGCGTGCCGATTATGGTTGTTAAAAAGGATTCCACGCGCGAAGCGTTTTCAAGGGATAAGCTCATGCGCGGCCTTTTGCGCGCGTGCGAAAAGCGCCCCGTTTCCATAGGCAACCTGGAGGTTGTTGTGGATGAAATCGAAAATATAATTGCAAACACAATGGAGAGGGAAGTCACAACGGAGCAGATAGGCGAGCTTGTTATGGACAAGCTCAAAAGTCTTGATGAGGTGGCATATGTCCGCTTTGCCTCGGTTTACAGGCAGTTTAAGGATATAAACACGTTTATGTCCGAACTCAGCCGTCTTTTGAGCGACAAAAAGTGAAAAGCTACCTCTGCGGAGTATATTTTAAAATAAAGTTTTTTATGTTTTCGGAAATATACTCCGGGTTTGCGTTGTATTTTACGGCATCGGCAAGCTGAGCCGCGCCGGACGGGATATATATTTTCATAAGTGATAAAGCTCCCAGCAAAAGCAGGGAGACTATTAGCTGCGCCGTAAAAACGCGCAGCCTTTTTTTTGATTTGTTTTTCATGTTTACCTCCTTGTTTGTTTGGTGTGCGGAAACATCGGTGCGTGAAAAAATT
>USAP01000029.1 GCA_900552775.1 uncultured Eubacteriales bacterium
GAAATTTTTTTTGTCGCACTAAGCGGCGGAATGGAGATAAAGTATGGCTAATGTATACGATACTCTGCGCGAGCGCGGTCTTATAGCGCAGGTAACGCACGAAAAAGAAATACGCGAACTTCTCGAAAACGAGAAAGTGACATTCTATATAGGTTTTGACCCCACGGCTGACAGCTTGCACATAGGTCATTTCCTTCAGATGGTTGTTATGCGCCATATGCAGCTTGCGGGTCACAGACCGATAGCTCTTGTAGGCGGCGGAACAGGCATGGTCGGAGACCCTTCGGGCAGAACCGATATGCGCAAGATGATGACACCCGAAACAATTCAGCACAACTGTGACTGCTTTAAAAAGCAGCTTTCCTCGGTTATTGATTTTTCCGAAGGAAAGGCAATTATGGTAAATAATGCGGACTGGCTCTTAAAACTTAATTATATCGAGTTTTTAAGAGATATCGGTGTTTGTTTCTCCGTAAACGAAATGCTCCGTGCGGAGTGCTTTAAGACAAGACTTGAAAAGGGTCTTTCGTTCATTGAATTTAACTATATGCTCATGCAGAGTTACGACTTTTTGCAGCTTTACAAAAAATATAACTGCAAAATCGAGCTCGGCGGAGACGATCAGTGGAGCAATATTTTGGGCGGTCTTGATTTGGTTCGCCGCAAAGAACAGGCTCAGGTATACGGCATGACCTTCACCCTTCTTACAAACAGTGAAGGCAAAAAAATGGGTAAAACCGCCAAAGGCGCTTTATGGCTTGACCCTGAAAAGGTATCTCCCTATGAGTTTTATCAGTATTGGAGAAACGTATCGGATGCTGACGTATGCCGCTTCTTAAAACTTGTAACATTTGTTCCGATGGAAGAAATCAGAGAATACGAAAAGCTTGAAGGCAAAGAACTTAACGAAGCTAAAGAACGTCTCGGCTTTGAAGTTACAAAGCTGGTTCACGGCGAAGAGGAGGCACGCAAAGCCCAGGAGGCGGCGCGCGCTGTATTTTCAGCCGGAGGTGTTTCGGCAGATATGCCCACAAAAGAAATAAACGGTGCGGATTTCGGTGATGAAATAAATATTCTCGACCTTCTTGCGAGTGTTGAATTTATACCTTCAAAAGCTGAAGGCAAGCGTCTTATTAAACAGGGCGGTCTTACGGTTAATGACAAAAAAGTGACTTCTTTTGAAGATTCTGTTGCAAAAGCAGATTTCGGCGATGACGGAATCATTGCACGCCGAGGCAAAAAAGCATATCTTAAAATTATACTTAAGTAATTTTTATAAGCGGGCGGTAAAAACCGTCCGCTTACAAATTTTAATAAAAAATGACAATTTGTATGTGCCTTCGTATAAAAATAAAAAAATTGCTTGACAAAACCGAATCTTTGATGTATAATATTTAATGTTCTGAAAAATCTGGGTGTAGCGCAGTTTGGTAGCGTGCTTGAATGGGGTTCAAGAGGCCGGGAGTTCGACTCTCCCCACTCAGACCATGACGGAGCAAAGCTTGCTTTGCTCCGTTTTTTTATTCATAAATTCTTGCATTTCATCTGTATTTTAGATAGTCAATAAATTTTTTAACCGCCAGAGATGCGGTTTTTTTATTTCTTACGGCAAATCCGATTTTCCTGTACGAGGGCACATCAAGCTCGCGTACCGCGATTTTATACGGAACTCTTTTTAAAATCAGCTCCGGAAGTATGCTGACGCCGAGACCGCTTTCGACCATGGACATTACTGCATAATCGTCCCATGTGGTCAAATGTGTTTTGGGAGATAATCCGCTTCGTTCAAAAATTTCGGAAATCTCGGCTTTTGTGCCTTTTTCCAAAAGTATGAACGGGTCGCCGCATAAATCCGCGGAGGATATCTTTTCCTTTGAACACAGATAGTGGTTTTCGGGAAGAACCGCAAGAAGCCTGTCCTGTTCGAGAAAAACCGTTTCGAGCTCTTTTTCGGCAGGCAGGCGGAGAAAGCCGCAGTCAACGCGCCCTTCGGAAATCCATGTTTCGATTTCGGAGTAATCGCCGAGAAGAAGTTCATAATCAATGTTCGGATAATCGTTTTGAAATGCTTTGATTATTTTCGGGAGCCAGTGTGTTGCAACGCTTGAGAACGTTCCTATGCGTATTATACCGGTTTGCAGACCGCCGAGTGCATCGGCACAGATTTGCAGTCCGTTCAGTTTTTCACACACGCTTTTGGCATGGGGAAAAAGTGCCAGACCGTCGGAAGTCAGGCGTACACCGCCGCGGTTTCTTTCAAGCAGCGTTAAATTCCATTCACTTTCCAGGTCGTGTATCATTCGGCTGACGGCAGGCTGGGTGTAGTTAAGATGCTGTGCAGCTTTTGTAAAACTTCCGAGTTCTGCTGTGGCAACAAATGCCATGTATTTTGCGATGTTGGATTCCATATTACCCTCCTTTTCAATTAATACATTACAAATTCTTATGATATACATTACAAACATTTGCTTTTGTTATTATATGATATATGATACAATATAAAAAACAGAAAGTCAAGGAGGAAAAGAAACCTTATGGGTATTTATAAAAACAGAATTGTTGTTAAGGTGGGAACATCCACGCTTACAAACGAAACAGGCAAAAGCGATTTGCGCTCGTTTGAGCGCATAGCAAGGGTGCTTGCGGATGTGCAGAATAAGGGCTTTGAAGTGATTTTGGTTTCATCGGGTGCCATAGCAGTAGGCAGCAACAAGCTGAGACTTCGGGAGAGACCGTCAAGCATGCGCATGAAGCAGGCGGCGGCAGCTGTGGGTCAGTGCGGAATTATGTATTGGTATGACAAATTTTTCGGGGACTATGACAAAACAGTGGCGCAGATTCTGCTTAATGCGGATGACATAGAGCATGAAGAAAAGAAAGAAAATCTCACAAATACTTTTGACGCTCTGCTTGAAATGGATATTATACCTATTGTTAACGAAAACGATTCGGTAAGCTACACGGAAATAGAATCCGAAGACCGCCTTTTCGGCGATAACGATATGCTGTCGGCGGTTGTTGCAGTTTTGTGCGGCGCGTCAAAGCTTATAATTTTGTCCGATATTGACGGAATGTATGAAAAAGATCCGAGACTTCATCCGGAGGCTAAGCTTATTGAACGAGTGGAAAAAATAGACGATAAGATTTACTCTCTTGCCGGAGGTGCCGGCTCAAGGCGCGGCACGGGCGGAATGAAAACAAAGCTCAATGCGGCGTACCTTGCAACTTCGCGCGGTGCGGACGTTATAATCACCAACGGGAAGAGACCCGAGGATATATATAAAATAATAGAAGGAAATAATGCGGGAACGCTTTTTGAAGGAAAAAAGAATTTTTCGATTTAAAACAAACCTCTCTTTAAAAGCTTTCAAAAAAAATCCGTTTTTCGAATAAAAAAACTTGACCGCAGACAAAGTTTGTATTACAATTAAAGAGAATGCAAAAGAAACGGAGATTTGTATGAAAATTCTTCATGTCAAACCTCCGGCGAAATGGAGATTAAAATGAAGATCGGATTTGATAATGACAAATATTTAAAAATGCAATCGGAGCATATTAAAGAAAGAATACAGAAGTTCGGCGGTAAGCTTTATCTGGAATTCGGCGGCAAGCTTTTTGACGATTTCCATGCTTCGAGGGTGCTTCCGGGGTTTGCGCCCGACAGCAAAATAAGAATGCTGCAGCAGCTTTCATCTCAGGCGGAAATTATTATTGCCGTAAATTCAAACGACATAGAGAAAAGCAAAGTAAGAGGTGACCTCGGAATTACATATGACCTTGACACGCTGCGCCTTATTGACGCGTTCCGCGGAATGGGTCTTTTTGTGGGAAGCGTTGTTTTGACGCGATTTGCTTCGCAGCCGGCGGCGGAAGCTTTCAAGCAGAAGCTTGAATCGCTGGGCATAAAGGTTTACAGGCATTACACAATCGAGGGTTATCCGTATGATTTGCCGGCTATTGTAAGCGATAACGGATACGGAAAAAATGAATTTATCGAAACGGAGCGCCCCCTTGTAATCGTTACGGCACCGGGCCCCGGCAGCGGAAAAATGGCAACCTGTCTTTCGCAGCTTTATCATGAGCACAAACACGGCGTAAATGCAGGCTATGCAAAATTTGAAACATTCCCCATATGGAATATACCGCTCAAGCATCCCGTAAATGTGGCGTATGAGGCGGCAACGGCGGATTTAAACGACGTTAACATGATTGACCCGTTCCATCTTGAAGCGTACGGTGAAACAACCGTAAATTATAACCGCGACGTTGAAATTTTCCCCGTTCTTAAGATGATGTTTGAAAGAATATACGGCGAGTGCCCGTATAAGTCGCCCACGGATATGGGAGTTAATATGGCGGGTAACTGTATTATAGATGATGAGGTAGTCAAAAAAGCGGCGAATGACGAAATAATACGAAGATATTATTCCGCGAGGTGCGAAAAGATCCGCACAAACAAAGGTGATGACGAGATAGGAAAAATTGAACTTCTTATGAAACAGGCGGAAATAAGCACGGATAACAGAAAAACGGTTTCCGCGGCGCTGGCGGCACAGGAAATTACAGGGCAGCCGGCAGCGGCGATAGAGATGGAGGACGGCATGGTTATAACGGGAAAAACCTCACAGCTTTTGGGCGCATCAGCTGCGGCGCTTTTAAATGCACTTAAGTATATTGCCGGGATAGACGACTCAATTCATCTGATTCAGCCGTATATCATAGAGCCTATTCAGGACCTTAAGGTAAATCATCTCGGGAACAGAAATCCGCGGCTTCATCTTGACGAGCTTTTGGTGGCTCTCTCCATATGCGCCACGCAGAGTCCGGAAGCGGAGATGGCTATGAAAAGCCTTAAGGATCTGCGCGGACTTGAAGCGCATTCCACGGTAATTTTATCGGAAGTTGACAAAAACGTATTTAAGAAACTTGGTATAAATATCACGTGCGAGCCGAAATATCAGACAAAATCGCTTTATCACAAGCGTTGAACAGAGAGGTAAATCATGAAAAAATTAATTGCATTTGTACTTTCGCTGGTGCTTTTTGTGTCGGCGGCACCGTGCGCTATGGCGGCGCAGTATCATTCATACGAAGATCTGCAGAAACTTTACGACACGGTTGTAAATTATGTTTTCAAAACAGAAGATACTTTAAAGCGTATTTTAACGGACGAAGAAGATGAGTTCTGTGCCGTTCCCATGCTTGCGGCAAAGGAGCTTCTCCTTTCGGGAGAAGCGTATACGGATGAAGACACAACGTATGCATATAACGGTCTTTATGACACGCTTTCAATGCTCATTCTTATAGTTCAGAGAGACGGCAGCCTTACAAGCGATGCAACGCTTAATATTTTGAAGGCTGTTTCCGACACGATTTATGACGAGAATTACACCGTTGTTGCGGGCGAAGATGCGGCAAAAGCGGCAAGAGAACGCAAAGCGCAGATAATAGCGCTCATAAGCAACAGGGGAAATGTTACGGCAGACGAGTTTTCGGCTGAAATCAACAAATATTATTATGAGCTTTACGATGCGGCAAAACTCAAAATAAACTACTGCAACAGCTTTTTCTCAGTTATGGAATTTACTGATGTTAAGAAAAACGACTGGTTTTATGACGCTATAGATTATGTGTATAAAAACGACCTTTTCAAAGGGACGTCCAAAACAACATTTTCGCCCAACGAGCTTATGACAAGAGCTATGTTTATAACTGTTCTGATGCGCGCAGCAAAGGTTGAAGACGCGGCAGCGGACGAAGCTTTTTCAGATGTGAGAACAGAGGAATATTTCGCGGCACCCGTTTCGTGGGCAAAGAAAAACGGTATTCTCGACTGGGTTGCGGGCGACACGTTTGAGCCGCATAAGCCTATAACGCGCGAGGAAATGCTTGCGTGCATGTATGCATATGCAAAGTCGATTAATTTTGATTCTTCAAGTTATGATATGAGCCTTGCGGACAGAATAACCGATTTGGAAGATGCGGACGAAAACTTCAGGGAGGCGCTTTCGTGGGGCTTCTCCGTCGGAGTGATAACCGGTTACGGAGATGACAGCATTAAGCCGAAAAACACTGCAACGCGCGCCGAGGTTGCACAGGTGTTTATAAATCTCAAACTTGTTTTGGGAAACTGAATTGAATAATTGGCTGATATACTGCTGTGCAGGTTGCAGAAAGAGGAGAGTTTCATGAATTATAAATTCAAATTCGAAAAAAAGAGTCCGGAAAGTCTCGGCATTTCTTCTGCCGGGATAGAAAAATTTATTGACAAGCTTGAAAAATACGGTCTTACAATGCATTCGGTCATGATAATGCGGCATGGCAAAATTGCCGCGGAGGGTTATTATAAGCCGTTTGATGCTGATTTTAAACACAGGATGTATTCGATAAGCAAGACTTTTACGTCGCTTGCCGTGGGAATGCTTTGCGACAGAGGGCTTGTTTCTCTTGACGATAAAATTATGAAGTTTTTCCCCGATATGGAGAAACATTCGGTGCACCCTTATATTGCGGAAACCACGGTACGGGATTTGCTTACAATGTCAACACCGTTTTCAGATTGCTCATATTTGCTTTCGCCCGGCAAGGAGTGGACGGAATCGTTTTTCACCACAAAGCCGCAAAAGCCTGCGGGTACTGTGTTTTTATATGATACAAGCGGCACGTACATTCTGGATGTCATAGTTGAAAGAATTACGGGCAAAACCTTTCTTCAATATATTATGGATAACGGTCTTTGCGAGCTTGGATTTTCGGAGGACGCATGGTGCGTAAAGGCGCCGGACGGTTGTGCATGGGGCGGAAGCGGTGTTATTTGCACACTCAGAGACCTTGCGCTTTTCACGCTCGTTTTTACCGGCGGCGGCAAAGTCGGCGAGAAGAGAATCGTGTCGGAGCAATATATAAAGGAAGCTGTGTCAAAGCAGGTTGACAACGAAGAAACAGGCCACAGGACATACGGCAATGCCGGATACGGATATAAAGTGTGGGTCACAATTGACGGCGGATTTGCATTTTTGGGTATGGGCGGTCAGCTCATGTTTTATGATAGAAAGAAGGACATTATTTTCCTTTGCAATGCGGATTGCCAGGGCTATTCATCGGCATACGCACTTATATATGAATGCCTTTACGGCTGCATTATTGACGAGGCTTCAAATAATGCTCTTGCTGAGAATGCCCAGGCTTATGAAAGCCTTGAAAAGCGCCTTTGCAACCTTGAACTTTTAAAGCCTGTCGGAGCTGTTAAATCAGATATTTCCAAAGAAGTAAGCGGAAGATGTTATACGCTTTCCGAAAATCCGATGGGTATAAAGAAGCTTAGCGTGGAGTTTTCGGAAAATTCGGGAATATTGAAGTACGAAAATGCGCGCGGAGAAAAAGAAATCAGGTTCGGACTGGGCGAATATGTGTTCGGAGAATTTCCCGAGACGGATTATTCGGGCAAGAAAATAGGCGAGCCTCTGGGACGAGGATACAGATGCGGCGCCGCAGGCGTTTGGGGATTTGATAACAGCTTTAAAATTTACGTTAAAATAATAGACGATTATTTCGGAAACCTTGTTATAAATCTTGGCTTTAAAGGTGATGAGATAGGTGTGTTTATGCATAAAACCGCAGAGTGGTTTTTAGATGACTATCAGGGCTTTGCCGGAGGCAGGGACAATGCGTCTTGACAAATATGCCGCATTTGCCGCGGAAAGCAGAAAAGAAATAAAAAAGCTTATAACAAAAGGCTTTGTAACGGTGAACGGCACGGTAATCAGAGACTGCGGCTATGACGTGGGAGACAGCGATGAGATTTTCTGCCGCGGCAAGCGTGTTGTATACAAAAAATACATATATATAATGATGAATAAGCCTCCGGGCGTTGTATCTGCAACGGAGGATAATGTAAATCCGACCGTGACAGATCTTCTGCCCGATGAATTTAAGAGATTCAAGCCGTTCCCCGTCGGCAGACTTGATATAGACACGGAAGGGCTGATCCTTATGACAAATGACGGGGTTGCTGCGCATAAGCTGCTGTTGCCGCGCTATAAAGTTCCGAAAAAATATTATGCCAAGGTGGACGGGGATATCACCAAAGAAGATATTGAAAAGTTTTCGGTCGGCATTGTACTCCATGACGGATATAAAACATTGCCGGCAAAGCTTTGCCCGTTGCCGGATGGGAGGAGCGCATTTGTTACGATTGCGGAAGGCAAATTTCATCAGATTAAAAGAATGTTTGCCGACTGCGGAAAACATGTAATGTTTTTAAAAAGAGTGGAGTTTGCCGGGATCTGTCTTGACGAAACGCTGAAGAACGGAGAATGCAGGCTCCTTAAGGATGAAGAAATACAAATTTTGGAATCTATTATGCAATAGTACCAAAGAAAAGCGAGATTTTTGTGAAAAACGCGTATTTCATTTTTTCCGCAAATATGCTATTATAATATAAGTAATTAAAGATGCTTAGATAATGAGCGGTAGGAGGATTTTTTAATGTCAAGCTTAAGCTTAAGAGGAATTTATAAAACATATGCGGGCGGCGTTACGGCTGTCAGCGATTTCAATCTTGAAATTGAGGATAAAGAGTTTATTATATTTGTAGGACCTTCGGGCTGTGGTAAATCAACGACTTTGCGTATGATTGCGGGTCTTGAAGAAATCACAAAGGGTGAGCTTTATATAGACAATGAGCTTGTAAACGACAAGGCTCCGAAGGACAGAGATATCGCCATGGTTTTCCAGAATTATGCGCTTTATCCGCATATGACGGTATTTGATAATATGGCTTTCGGTCTTAAACTTCGCAAAACGCCGAAGGATGAGATAAAGAGAAAGGTTACGGAAGCCGCAAAAATTCTTGATATAGATCATTTGCTTGACAGAAAGCCGAAGGCTTTGTCCGGCGGTCAGCGTCAGAGAGTTGCTCTCGGCCGTGCGATTGTGCGTGACCCCAAGGTTTTCCTTATGGATGAGCCGCTTTCAAACCTTGACGCAAAGCTTCGTGTTCAGATGAGAACGGAAATCGGAAAGCTTCATAACAAACTTCAGACAACTTTTATTTACGTTACGCATGATCAGACAGAGGCTATGACAATGGCTTCCCGTATCGTTGTTATGAAAGACGGTATTGTTCAGCAGGTTGCAAGCCCGCAGGAACTTTACGATAATCCCACAAACGTATTCGTTGCAGGCTTTATCGGTTCTCCGCAGATGAACTTTGTTGACGCGGACGTTGTTGCGGAAGGCGATACGCTCGCTCTCAAATTCGGCAAAGAAAAAGTTCTTCTTCCTGCCGGAAAAGCTGCAAAGCTTGATAAATCTTATGTCGGCAAAACGGTTATCATGGGTATCCGCCCCGAAGATATGTACGATGATGAGGCTTATATCACAGCTTCTCCCGACAGTGTAATCGGTGCAGACGTTGAGATTACAGAAATGATGGGCGCTGAAACATATCTCTACCTTGATGTTGACGGTAAGAAGATGGTTGCACGCGTTAACCCGAGAACTCAGACCAAGATGGGCGACAAGATTAAGGTTGCTCTCGACGGTAATAAGATTCATCTGTTTGATAAAGAAACAGAGCTTGCAATACTTAACTAATATTTAAAATATTTAGATTTTTCAGGAGCAGTTCCATAAACGGAGCTGCTCTTTTTTTGTGTCGGACGGTAAACTTTTAAATCGGAAAATTTCGGAATTGTAATGTGTATACCATGTCCTTGCACTGTTTGTATACCATGTTACTCTTGACAAACAGGGTCGCTCCTACGGTATAATATTGAAAGCGAAAAGGCTTTTTATGTGTCAATTGCTTTCATTCGGGTATAATATATGTATAAAAACCCGAAAGGAAGTCTGTTATGAGAACCGTTACCGATGAAAACATAAAAAAATTCGAAGAGTATTTATACGCCGAGGAGCGCAGCTGCAACACGATTGAAAAATACATGCGTGACGTACGCTTTTTCCGCGGCAGGCTGCAAGGCGGAAATGTTGATAAATCCGCCCTTGTAAAATACAAAAAAGAGCTGTGCGAAAGGTATGCCGTGAAAAGCGTAAATTCAATGCTGTCCTCCGTAAACGCGTTTTTTGTGTTTATGGGGTGGTACGATTTGAAAGTGAAAACATTAAAAATTCAAAGACGCATATTTTCCGATAAGTCAAAGGAATTATCAAAACCCGAATACGAACGGCTGTTAAGCGCTATCAGCTGGTCGACACCCTCGATAACGGCAACCTTGCCGTCCACCTGAATGTGGGCACCCAGACGCTTCAGCTCGTCCACATACTTGAAGCGGTTGGCGCCGTAGACACCCTCAGTCACAAGGCTGGTACCCTGTGCCAGAGACAGTACGGCGGCGATCTGGGGCTGCATATCCGTGGGGAAGCCGGGATAGGGCAGGGTCTTGACATTGGTCTTTTGCAGCGGCTCGCTGCGGCGCACCAGCAGGGTGTCGTCGTTCTCCTCTACCGCCACACCCATCTCCATCAGCTTGGCGCTGATGCAGTCCATGTGCTTGGGGATGATGTTCTTAAGCAGGAGCTGCCCGCCGGTGGCGGCCACCGCCGCCATGTAGGTGCCGGCCTCGATCTGGTCGGGGATGATGCAGTAGGTACCGCCGCTGAGACGCTCCACGCCGCGGATCTTGATAGAGTCGGTGCCGGCGCCCTTGATGTCCGCGCCCATGGAGTTCAGGAAGTTGGCCAGATCCACGATGTGCGGCTCCTTGGCGGCGTTTTCGATGGTGGTGACGCCGTCAGCCAGCGCAGCGGCCATCATGATGTTCATGGTGGCGCCCACGGAGACAACGTCCAGATACACCGGCGCGCCGGTGAGACGGCCGTTCTTGGCGGCGGTGTGGATGAAGCCGCCCTCCACGGTGACGTCAGCTCCCATGGTGGTGAAGCCCTTGACGTGCTGGTCGATGGGGCGGACGCCGAAGTTGCAGCCGCCGGGCATGGCCACGGTGGCCTGTCCGAAGCGGCCCAGCAGCGCACCCAGCAGGTAGTAACTGGCGCGGATACGCCGCGCAAGATCGTAGGACGGGCGGGTGGAGTGGATGGCGTGGCAGTCGATCTCAATGGCGTGCTGGTTCAGCACGCGCACCTTTGCGCCCAGCTCCTCCAGAATAGAGAAGAACAGGGTCACATCGCTGATCTGGGGGATGTTCTCGATACGGCATACGCCATCCACCAGCAGGGCGGCAGGGATGATAGCTACAGCGGCGTTTTTCGCACCGCTGACGGTCACTTCACCAAAAAGCTCTCGTCCGCCGCGGATCATGTATTTATTCAAGGCAGTTTCCCTCTTTTCAAGTCATCGGTGCTTGTATGCGGCGGCGCTGTGCCGGCGTCAAAAGCGCCAAACATAGTGTGTCCAGACAGCGCTCGGTCCATACGGCGCAATACAAGTGCTATCAGTATACCATATTTTTCGATAAAAGCAAGAAAACCGCAGGAAATTTTTAAGAGAACCGAAAAGCTGCACAGAAAAAAGCTCCCGGGGGACAGATATCCGTCTCCCGGGAGCCTTTGCCCCCTGCGAAGCGCGCTCGTGCACTGTACATTCTCCCGCGCAGTGAGCCCCCCTCGGCTTCGTGTCCCCTTGTTGATCCCCCCTGCCGTGCGGCGTACCCCTATGCCGCAGCCCCCTGCAAGGCTAAATAGTACGATACCACTTCGCAAACTGTTTTTCAAGGATAATTCGCGTTTTTAGCCAATTTTTCGCGCTGTTCAACGTCTCTACGCCGGTGTGTTCAGAAAAGTGCAGGCAATAGGCGCGGTTTGATAATCGCCCGCCCGGGAGAAGAAAACGCCCCTACCGTGGCTGGGGCAAGCGGCCGCGTAAGCCTCCGCGCCGCCGGGGCGGCGAAGCTCCTTTTACGCACAAAAATACAGACAACGCTTTCGCCGAATAAATTGTAACCGAATTATGAACGGCTTTTGGCCGCTATCAGCGTCAAAACAGTTTACATAATGACTTTTCGATTTTGACTGGAAAATTTTTCCAGCTAAGTTGTTGCATTTTTTGAAAATCTCGATTTGAATTGCATAAATGCTGCGTTACACAAGAATTACGCTTTACAGGCGCTCAGATAAATTGCGTAAATTACTGGTAAATTATGGAAGAAATGGAAATTATTTCCAATTTTGGGCGATTTTTAACGGCGCGATGTCACTATCTCAAAAATGGAAATAACTGGTAATAAAATCCGTAAAAATTTTTACAACATAATGATGTTTACGTTGTAAACGCTGTCTCGGAGAATGAAGCCGAACCGGACACAAACAAATTTTTATGGAGGAAACAAACATGAAGAAGATCATTGCAACTGTGCTGGCCATGGTCATGGCTCTGGCACTGTGCACCACCGCTTTCGCGGCACCTGTTACTGGTTATACCGGCTATAACAGAGGCGGCAACAAGCTGATGGTGGACGCCACGAATGCTGAAAGCTTTTCTGTGGAAGCTCACGAGGCTGCGTTCAACAAAGCCACCGGTGCTGGTAATGTTGCTTACTACACTGTAAGTGGTGCCACGGCTAGCGAAAACACTGGCTACAACGGTGATTACACCAAGGCAGACAAGACTGATTTCGATCTGCAGCTCACCAAGGCCGGTGCTTCTACGCTGTATCTGAAGCACGTTGATACTGGTGCTGAGTATGTTGCCAAGGTTGAGGCTTTCACCAAGATTGGTGACAAGTGCGGTCAGCTTGATGTTGATGCCGATGGCACTTACTATGTGAACACCAGCAAATACACTTCTAGTAACGCCACCAAGGACGCTGGTGAGGTGTACTTTATGGCCAGCGATGCGACAGGGGCTGTGTATGTCCTGCTGAACGGCAAGCTGGTTTCCGTGACGCTGGCTGATGAACAGACTCTGGTTGGCCACACTTGGGTTGCTGTCGTGAAGGATGGCAAGGTCGTTTCTTACAAGTGCTCTGACTGCGGCACTGTTGCTTCCATCTACAAGACCTATGCTGCCGCTAAGGCTTCCGGTCTGAAGAATGTTGAGGCGTTTGTGAACGATGATGGCGAGACCATCTACCTGGCCTACACCGATGGCAAGACCGACACCACCAAGCCCACCGACACCAACAAGTCCCCCAAGACCTTTGACGCTGGTATCGCTATGTACGTCGGTATGGCTCTGACCTCCGTCGCCGGCTCCGCCGTCGTCATCGGCAAGAAAAAGGAGTTCTAATTAAACTCAAAAAAGAGAAAGGCCCATTGGGCCTTTCTCTT
>USAP01000030.1 GCA_900552775.1 uncultured Eubacteriales bacterium
TTCTGATATAGCCGCTGTATTTTTTCTGAGTATAACAGTAACATTTTTTATAAGAAACATAGTTTTGGTGCGCGAAATTAAAAATTCCGGAAAATATCTTGTATGGCTTGTTTTTGTTGCGGCGTGCATGAGTGATACTTTTGCATACATAAGCGGAAAGCTTTTCGGACGGCACAAGCTGTGCGAAAAATTAAGTCCGCACAAAACAGTAGAAGGTGCAGTGGGAGCGGTTGTCGGCGATGCTGTTTTCTGCATGGTATATGGGATTATTATATCAAAATGCTTCGGTCTTCATGTTAATATTCCGGCGCTCGGGGCGCTTGGCGTATTGGCTTCCGCTGCGGCTCAGGCGGGCGATCTTTCCGCTTCGGCAATAAAAAGAGAATGCGGCATAAAAGACTTCGGCACGGTTCTTCCGGGTCACGGCGGCGTTTTGGACAGGTTTGACAGCATTTTGTTTACGGCTCCGCTTGTGTATTTCTTTGTAACACTTGTGCCGATTATACTTTAAAGAGGAATTACATATGAAAAGAATAAGCATAATAGGTTCAACGGGTTCTATAGGCACTCAGGCGCTCGATGTTATAGAAAACTCGTCCGATATGAGTGTTTTGGCAATTGCGGCTTATAAGAATACAGAGCTTGCCGAAAAGCAGATAAGAAAGTTTCGGCCGCGTGTTGCGGCAATTTTTTCCGAGGAGCATGCGGCGCTTCTCCGCGCGGCCGTGAAGGATACTGATACGCGTGTGCTTTCGGGAATGGAAGGACTTCGTGAGGCTGCTGTCGTGGGAGATATGTGCCTTACGGCGGTTTCGGGCAGCGTCGGAATTCTGCCGACTGTTGATGCGATATCGGCAGGGCTTGATATTGCGCTTGCCAATAAAGAAACAATGGTTTGTGCAGGTGATATAATAAATCAAAAAGCAAAAGAACATGGAGTTAAGATTATACCTGTAGACAGTGAACACGGAGCCATTTTCCAGTGCATCGGCAATGAAAAAAAATCCGTGAGAAAAATTCTTCTCACAGCGTCCGGCGGTCCGTTTTACGGAAAAAAACGCGAAGAACTCAAAAATGTTAAAGCCTGCGATGCGCTGAAACATCCCAACTGGGACATGGGCGCAAAAATTACAATTGACAGCGCAACACTGATGAACAAAGGACTTGAGGTTATAGAGGCGGTTCGTTTGTTTGGTGTTGCTCCGTCGCAGATTGAGGTTCTTATACACAGACAAAGTATTATTCATTCCATGGTGGAATTTTGCGATAATTCGGTTATTGCGCAGCTCGGCGCGCCCGATATGCGTCTGCCGATTGCATATGCTTTAAATTATCCTAAAAGACGTGAAAATTCTTCCGACGCGATAGATTTTCTTAAAACCGCGCCGCTTACGTTTGATAAACCCGATACGGAAACATTTCGCGGATTGGCGCTTGCGTATTCCGCAATAGAAGAAGGCGGAACGATGCCGGCGGTTTATAACGGCGCAAACGATGCCGCGGCACACGCTTTTTTACGCGGAGAATGCGGCTTTTTGGACATTGCCGAAATCACGGAAGCTGCAATGGCAGCGCACAAAAGCGTAATAAATCCGGACCTTTCGAGTATAATAGAAGCAGACGGTTTCGGACGCAGTTTTGCGGAAAACAAAATAAAAAAGGGGCTGACTTTTTAAGTGGTTATAATAGCGGCCGTGCTCATATTCGGCATACTGATTTTTGTGCACGAACTGGGACATTTTTTGGCGGCAAAGCATTTTAATATAAAAATACATGAGTTTTCCATCGGCATGGGGCCGGCAGTGTGGAAAAAGCGTAAAGGTGATATTCTTTATTCGCTCAGAGCACTTCCGATAGGCGGTTTTGTGAAAATGGAAGGCGAGGATTTCGAATCCGATGATGACAGAGCATTTAACAAGTGCGCACCGTGGAAAAGGATAATTGTACTTATTGCCGGTGCTTTTATGAATATTCTTTTGGGCTTCCTGATTTTTGTGCTTGCTTTTTCGCTTGTTCCGAAAATGTCGGTTCCGGTTGTACGGGAAGTTGTGGAAGGATCTGCGGCACAGACGGCAGGTTTGGCAGCCGGAGACAAAATTGTTTCAATAAACGGTGCGGCGGTACATCTGCAGAGCGATGTGTCGTTTGAGATGTACAGAAACGGCGGTGCTGAAGCAAAAATCGAGGTGCTGCGTGACGGTAAAAAAATGACTTTTTATCTTACACCGCAAAATGAGGACGGCAGATATATAGTCGGCTATTATCCGGCAACGGCAAAACGCACTGTAGGCAGCGTTTTACACGACTCTTTTTATTATACTTTTTTTGTGATAAAAGTTGTTTATGTTTCACTGTTTGAGCTTATCGCGGGTCATGTGGCGGTTTCGGATATGTCGGGCCCTGTAGGGATTGTGAGCGAGATAGGTCAGGCGGTGAAATACGGTTTTGCGGATGTTTTGAATTTTGCCGGACTTATAGCCGTAAATCTCGGCGTTATGAACATGCTGCCGCTTCCGGCACTTGACGGCGGAAGAGCGGTGTTTGCACTGATAGAAATGATAACAAGAAAAAAAGTTAAGCCTGAAGTTGAAGGTTATGTACACACTATAGGATTTTTGCTTTTGATAGCGCTTATGGTGTTTGTAACATATTCGGATATTGTAAAGCTTATTAAATAATACGGAAGGGAAAAAACTATGAGCAGAAGATTTGCAAGAGAAGATACGTTCAGAATAATATTTGAATCGCTTATAAATAAGCTTGACTCCGAAAAGTATCTTGAAAACTATTTTGAAGAGGTAAAAAAAACCGGCGTAAAGGGTGAAGAAGAGGCTTTTTTAAATAAACCTACAGGCTCCGATAACGAATATGTTAAAAAAGCCGTAGACGGTGTTTTGGAAAAAAGCGAAGAACTTGACGCTATAATAAACGAAAATCTTGTCGGTTGGGACGTTAAAAGAATATCCAAAGTGAGCGTTGCGGCAATGCGTTTGGCACTTTATGAAATTATGTATATGGACGATATTCCCACAAAAGTTGCGGCAAACGAGGCGGTTGAAATAGCAAAAAAATATGACGGCGAAGAATGTGCCGCATTTGTAAACGGCGCTTTGGGTTCCGCAATAAGGAAACTCGGTAAATAATTATGGCAAAGACGGCTACGGTATCACAAATAAATGCATATATTAAGGCTTTGACGGATTATGACGATATTCTGCGCAATGTTTGGGTGAGAGGAGAAATTTCAAACTTTAAACATCACAGCTCGGGTCATATGTATATGAGTCTTAAGGATTCGGGCGGAGTTCTGCGCGCGGTTATGTTTCGCAGCGCAAATTCCGCGCTTTCGTTTGTGCCCGAAAACGGAACCGAAGTTTTGGCAAGAGGGCGAATTTCGGTTTACGAACGTGACGGACAATATCAGCTTTATATAGAAGAAATGAGACCTGTCGGAGAAGGTGACCTTTACAAGGCTTTCGAAAAACTGCGGGAAAAACTTAAGGCAGAAGGTATTTTTGATGAATCGCGGAAAAAGCCGATTCCGAGATTTCCGCGTACTGTGGGTGTTATCACAAGCCCTACGGGAGCGGCTGTAAGAGATATTATAAATATTTTGTCGCGCAGATTTGTATCAGATATTAAAATATACCCCGTGCATGTTCAGGGAAGCGAAGCGGCACGCGAAGTAGCGGAAGCTGTCCGTTTCTTTTGCAAAAACAAACTTGCCGATGTGCTTATTGTGGGACGTGGCGGCGGCTCGATGGAGGATTTGCAGGCATTTAACGAAGAGATAACCGCGAGAGCCGTGGCGGAGTCAGACATACCCGTGATTTCTGCAGTGGGACATGAAACGGATTTTACAATTTGCGATTTTGCGGCGGATTTAAGAGCGCCTACACCGTCTGCGGCAGCAGAACTTGCAGTGCCCGATGCCGGCGAAATATCGGCAGCGCTTTCGGCATACGAAAAAAGAATTTCGGAAAATATAAATGCTAAGGTTTCACTTTTTTCGGAAAGACTGAGTCATGCGGAAATGCTTATATCTCCTGTGCGTCTCATGCAGCTTGCGGAAAATGCTGAGCAAGCGCTTGACCGGGAGGAAACAGGGCTGCAAAAACTTATCTTTGAAAAAATTACAAATGCAGAAAATGAAATAAAAGCACTGTGCGGAAAGCTTGATGCGCTGAGCCCGCTGAAGGTTTTGAAACGCGGATATGCATTTGTATCGGATGAAAACGGCACGGCAATCAAAAATGCGGACAATGTAAAAATTAACGATGTAATAAACGTAAGGCTTTGCGGCGGCAGACTGCTTTGCGATGTCAGGGAGGTTTCAAATGAGTGAAATGAATTTTGAAAAGGCAATGGAACGTCTTAATGAAATAACGGCGGAACTTGAAAGCGGAGAACTTGAGCTTGATAAATCCATGGAGCGTTTTGAAGAGGGAATAAAGCTTATAGAAATGTGCAGAAAAAAGCTTGAAAACACTAAAGCAAAAATAAGCAAGCTTTCCGGAGACGGAAGCGAGAGCGAATTTAATACGGAAGGATAGTTGAGATGACGAAACTGAGCAGTTCTTTGACTGATAAAATAAAACTTGCGGATGAATATATATGCGGCTGTTTTAAAGAGGACAATCCCGTGTACAAAGCTATGAATTACAGTCTTTGCGCCGGCGGAAAAAGATTAAGACCGCTTTTGTGCATATTGGCTGCGGAGGCGCTCGGCTCAAAAGCGGAAGATGCTTTGCCGTTTGCCGCCGCAATAGAAATGGTGCATACATATTCTCTTATACACGATGACCTGCCCGCTATGGACAATGACGATCTCAGACGCGGAAAACCCACAAATCACAAGATTTTCGGCGAGGCATCGGCGATTCTTGCCGGAGACGCACTTTTAACCGAGGCATTCGGAGTGATTGCAAAGTGCGGCGCTGCGCCGGAGAAAAAAACGGCGGCGATTCTTAAGCTTTCCGAATGTGCCGGAGCACGCGGCATGGTGTTGGGTCAGGAACTTGATATAAAAGGCGCGGATTCTCTCTCGGATGTGCTTTCGATATATGAGAAAAAAACATCGTGTCTGCTTTCTGCGGCGCTTGGAATGGGTGCGGCTGCAGCAGGGGGAAACGGCAATGAATTTGATGTTTTCGCAAAAAATTTAGGAATAGCTTTTCAGATAAAAGACGATATTCTGGACGTAACATCAAGTGAGGAGGAACTCGGCAAACCTATAAAAAGCGACGAAAAAAACGAAAAACACACTTCGCTCAGCTTCATGAGTATAGATGAGGCACAGGAGACGGTCTCTAAACTTACGCGTGAAGCGATAGCGTCACTTGACTTTGTCGGCAAACGCGGCGATGAGCTTAAAGAAGTGGCGCTTTATCTTATAGAAAGAAAAAAATAGTTTTGCAATTCAACGGATTTTTCAATTAAAAATTATTTTGTAATGTGGGAGCGCTGATTGCTATGAATATTCGCGAAAGAACCGAAGAAATAGAACGTATGACGCTGTCGCCTTTTGCAATGCTGGCGGAGAACACGCGCGGCAGAAAATATCCGAGGGAAAAGTGTCCTATACGAACGGATTATCAGTGCGACAGGGATAAAATTATTCATTCAAAGGCATTCAGGCGCCTTAAACATAAAACACAGGTTTTTGTGGCACCTGAAGGGGATCATTTCAGAACGCGCTTGACGCATACTCTTGAAGTGGCTCAGATTGCAAGAACGGTGGCGCGTGCGCTGAGACTGAATGAGGATTTGACCGAGGCAATGGCTTTGGGTCACGATATAGGACATACCCCGTTCGGACATGCCGGCGAACGTGCCTTAAGCGAGATTTGCCCCGGCGGATTTAAACATAATATGCAGAGCCTGAGGGTGTGTGAACTGCTTGAAAACGGCAGCGGATTAAATCTTACGGCAGAGGTGCTCGACGGCATAGCGCATCATACCGGTGATGAAATGCCCTATACGGCGGAAGGAAAAATTCTGCGCTTTGCCGACAGGATTGCATATATCAATCATGATATAGACGACGCTGCGCGCTGCGGAATGATTTCAAATGATGATTTGCCGCGCGAAGCGGCACGTGTTTTGGGAAATACACATTCCGAGAGAATAAATGCAATGATTTGCGATATTATAGAAAACAGCGCAGACAGTCCCGAAATACGCATGAGTGATGAAGGATTGACGGCAATGAATTCACTCAGAAATTTCATGTTTGAAAATGTGTATGTTACGGGTGATGAAACAGGCACGGAGGAGTGGAAGGCGAAACGAATTATAAAATCGCTTTTCGAATTTTTCGGTGAATATCCCGCTAAAATTCCGGGCTTTTACGAAAAACAGGGTGAAAATTTTTCAAAAGAGCAGAAAATTGCGGACTATATTGCAGGTATGACGGATCAGTATGCCGTATATGTTTATTCGGAATATTTTATACCGAAAAGTTTTTCGCATTCTTAAATTCTTAAATGTATAATTTTGTCTTAAAATGTACACTTTAAATAAAGGGGTGTAAAAGATGCTTTGCGCACAGCGCTCATTTTTTACATTCCTGCTTTTTTTGTGTGCCGTATTTTAAAAAGTTTGCAAAAAAAGAAGGATATTTCCTCATTATGTCGAAAAAATAACAAAGGACAGAAGTACATAACGGGGAGAGTGAAAAATGGCAGAGCGTATTCCGGAACCTATAATTTCCGAAATAATAGCGGCAAACGATTTGGTTTCGGTTGCGGCGCAATATACGGAGCTTAAGCGCAGCGGAAGCTCTTATGTGGGACTGTGCCCTTTTCATAAGGAAAAAACTCCTTCGTTTCATGTTTCGTCGGGAGAACAGCTTTATTACTGTTTCGGATGCGGAGCCGGAGGAAATGTAATCGGATTTATCGAAAGAATTGAAAATCTTGATTATGTTGAGGCTGTTAAGCTTCTTGCGGAACGCGCTGGAATAAGAATACCGGAAACGGGCTTTTCAAAGGACGATAAAGAAAGATTTGAACTGCGTAAAAAAATATATGCCATAAACCGTGAATCGGCATTGTACTTTCGCAATCAGCTTCTGAGCGGAAAATACACCGCGGCAAACGAATATGTGAAAAAGCGTGGCTTAAACGAACGCGTTATCACGGCATACGGAATAGGATATGCGCCGCCCGGCTGGAGCAATCTTTCGGATTATCTTGAAAAACGCGGCTTTAAAAAAGATGAAATCGTACTTTCGGGTGTGTCTGGGAAAAGCGACAAAGGCAGAGTTTATGACAGATTCAGGGACAGACTGATTTTTCCCATAATAGATGTCAGGGGCAATGTAATAGGCTTCGGAGGCAGAATTTTTGAAGGTGACGGAGCAAAGTATTTAAACTCGCCCGAAACACTTGTTTTTAATAAAAGGCAAAATTTGTTCAGTCTTAACCTGGCAAAAAAATCATCGCCCGATGAGCTTATTCTGGTAGAAGGATATATGGACGTTGTTTCTCTTTACAAGTACGGAATTACAAATGCCGTGGCTTCGCTCGGAACAGCACTGACACAGGAGCAGGCGCGTCTGATTTCGCGCTTTGTGAAAAAAGTCGTTTTGTGCTATGATACGGACGAGGCGGGCGTTAAGGCAACAAACCGCGCCATTGATGTGTTTGACGGTGTGCCGGTTTCGGTACGTATTCTCAATTTGCCCGAGGGGAAAGACCCTGATGAGTTTGTCAGGAAAAACGGCGCTGAAAAATTCAGAGAATACGCCGCGGAGGCAAAATCCGTTACGGAATATAAACTGTTTTTGCTTGAAAAAAAGTGTAACTTGAATGATGTAAACGGAAAAATCGAATATGCCGCAGAGGCAGCAAAGATTCTTTCGGCAGTGAGAAACGATGTTGAGAGAGATCTGTTTACCCGTATGGTTGCGGAAAAAACGGGCAGTTCGGCGGCAGCGTTTGAAGCACAGGTTTCAAAAGGTATTAAGAGAAGTGCGCGCCGCGAACAAAGAGAAATTATAAACGAAAACATTAAAATCGGAATGAGACAGAAAAAGGGCACTTCAAAACTGCTTGACGCGCAGAGAAGGCTGATTTCACTGATAAATTCGGACAGATCATTGTATGAAAAACTCGAAATTACAGAAGACCTTTTTGATAATCCCGTTCACATCAAACTGATTGATATGATAAAAAACGGCGATAAAAGTGAAACGGCGATGCTTGTTGCAGGCTTTGCCGGAGATGATGCGGCAGAAGCTGCCGCGGCACTTTCGGCGTCATCCGGATATGAAAACACGATTTCGGCGGCAAAGGAACTTATAAGTGCCGTTAAAACCGAAAAATATAATCAAAAAATACAAAATGCCATGCAGGCGGAAGACATTGAAACGCTTAACCGTCTTGTAATGGAAAAGAATAATAACAGAGGAGGGAACTGAGCATGGCTGATATAGCAAACAAAAAAGCTGCAATTAAAGAGCTTTTGGATAAGGGCAAGAAAAAGGGCTTGCTCACTTATAAAGAAATTGTCGAGGGGCTTGAGGAGCTTGACTTGGAACCCGAACAAATTGAAAAATTCTACGAGACTGCGGAGCAGATAGGTATTGAAGTCGTAAGGGACATGGATGAAGAGCTTAAGGAAATTGCCTCGAACGAAGAGGAAATAGATATTTCTGTGCCGGACAGCATAAGCGTTGACGACCATGTCAGAATGTATTTAAAGGAAATAGGAAAGGTGCCGCTTCTTTCAACCGATGATGAGGTTGAGCTTGCACGCCTTATGTCCGAAGGTGACGAGGCGGCAAAGAAGCGTCTTACGGAAGCAAATTTAAGACTTGTTGTAAGTATAGCAAAACGCTATGTCGGCAGAGGAATGCTGTTTCTTGACTTAATACAGGAAGGCAATCTCGGACTTATAAAAGCTGTTGAAAAATTTGACTATTCAAAGGGTTATAAGTTCAGCACATATGCAACATGGTGGATAAGACAGGCTATAACACGTGCAATAGCGGATCAAGCGAGAACTATAAGAATTCCGGTTCATATGGTTGAAACAATCAACAAGCTTATCCGTGTTTCGCGTCAGCTTTTGCAGGAACTCGGACGCGATCCTCAGCCGGAGGAAATTGCAAAGGAAATGAATATGTCGGTGGACAAGGTTCGTGAAATCATGAAGATAGCACAAGAGCCTGTGTCGCTTGAAACACCGATAGGAGAAGAAGAGGATTCGCATCTCGGAGATTTTATTCCGGATGATGATGCTCCGGCGCCGAGCGAGCTTGCTTCGTTTATGCTTTTAAAGGAACAGCTCATGGGCGTTTTGGACACGCTTACGTCAAGAGAAGAAAAAGTCTTGAGACTTCGTTTTGGTCTTGATGATGGCAGACCGAGAACACTTGAAGAGGTTGGAAAGGTTTTCAACGTTACAAGAGAGCGTATAAGACAGATAGAAGCAAAAGCTTTAAGAAAGCTGCGCCACCCCAGCAGAAGCAAAAAGCTTAAGGATTTTCTCGAATAATTATGGATGGATTTATGACACCGAGGCTGTATGCAATAGCTTCTATGGTGCCACAGGGAGCTTTTTTTGCGGATGTTGGCACCGATCATGCGTATTTGCCGATATATCTGGCCGAAAATAACTTAATTTCCCATGCTGTTGCGGCGGACATAAACCGCGGTCCGCTTTTGCGCGCAAAGGGAAACATCAAAAAATATAATCTGGAAGAAAAGATAGATACTTGCCTGTCGGATGGGTTTGAAGAACTGGACGGCAATAGTTTTGATACCGCTTCCATAGCCGGTATGGGCGGTATACTGATAGCGCGAATATTGGAAAAAGCGCCGCGCGGAAAGCTTTACATATTACAGCCCATGCGTGACGCGCATTTTTTGCGCGCTTATTTGAGCAGCAACGGCTTTGAACTTGTTGACGAGAAGTTGGCAGAGGAAGGGAACAAAATTTATACTGTGATTGCCGTGCGTGACGGAAAAGGGGTACTTTCCGAAAAAGAATTATACTTGGGTAAGCTTTTAAAAAAGGACCCGCTTTTTGAAAAATTCAGAACAAGACTTTCGAATAAATATAAGAAAAAATATGAAGGATTAAAACTTTCGTCAACTGATAAAACGGCTGAAATCGAAGAATGTGAACGTATTATAAATATTTTAAACGGAGGTTAAAACTATGGAAGAGAAGGATTTTATCAAACCGGATTTATGCCACGAAAAGGCTCTTGAGGAAATGAAGCCGAGTCTGGCTTTTTCCGACAACTGCGATTTTGAAGCGTACAGGGCAAAAGTGCGTAAAAAATACATTGAGCTTTTGGGGGATATGCCGGAGAAGGTTCCCGCAAACGTTTGCGTTGAGTGGGAAAAGGATATGGGCGATTTTATAGAAAAAAGGTTTACCTTTGATACGGAAAAATACGCAAAATGTCTGTGCCATTTATGGGTTCCGAAGGACGGAAAAGAGAAGCACAACGTTGTAATATGCTTGCAGGGGCATTCAACGGGCATGCATATTTCGATGGGCAGACCCATCTATCCCGGAGATGAAGAAACCTGTCATGACGGTGACAGAGATTTTGCCGTACAGATTATAAAACAGGGGCATGCGGCGCTTTGTCTTGAGCAGAGGGCATTCGGAGAGAGAAAAAGCGATAAAATAGACGCATATACAACATGCAATCACCCCGCTATGGTTGCGCTCCTGTTGGGCAGAACGTTTATCGGGGAGAGAATTTGGGATGTATCGAGGGCAATAGACGCTATTTCGGAGTTTCCTGAACTTAACGCTGACAAGGTTGCCGTTATGGGGAATTCGGGCGGTGGAACAACAAGCTTTTACGCGGCATGCTTTGACGAAAGAATAAGTATTGCAATGCCTTCATGCAGCGTATGTACATATAAAGATTCAATAGGTGCAATGCATCACTGTACATGTAACTATATACCGGGCATTGCAAAATATTTTGATATGGGTGATTTGGCATCTTTGATAGCGCCGAGACCTTTTATAATAGTGTGCGGAAAAGACGATCCGATTTTTCCGCTTCACGGTGTGCGTGAAACATTTGAAACAGTTAAAAAAATATACAAAAAAGCAGGCGCACCCGAAAATTGCAGTCTTGTAATAGGTGACGGCGGACATAGATTTTATGCAAAACCCGGTTGGGAAGCGTTTAACAAATACAGTTTTTAAGGAGACCATTATGAACTTTGAGAGATATAACAATTGTGGGAATTTAACAGAAGAAAAACTTCGTGCGGCGCTGTCCAACGCGCTTCTGAAGATAGATAAAAACATCCCTAATTATAGTGATGGATTTATGACATCGGCGAGCAAAGACGGTATTTACGGAAAAATTGATAATGTTGACTGGACCTCAAGCTTTTGGACGGGTATGCTGTGGCTTGCATATGAATTTACAAAAAAAGAAAGATATAAAGACTGTGCAATGGGACTTATGCCGTCATATAAAAATCGTCTTTATAATATGATTAATATGGACAGCCATGATATAGGATTTATTTACACGCTGTCAACCGTTGCCGGATATAAAGTTACGGGAGACAAAGAACTTTACAAGATTTCAATTGACGCTGCCGATGTTTTGGCAAAACGCTTCAGAGAAAAGGGCAAATTTATTCAGCTTTGGGGTGAAGCTGATGTTGAAGATAAGAGTATGTACAGACTGATTATAGATTGTCTTTTAAACATTCCGCTGCTTTATTTTGCGGGCAAAGCGGAAAATAATGCGGAGTATACAAGAAAAGCATTTGAACATTTTAACACAACTATGGAAACCGTTGTGAGAGAAGACGGCTCAACTTTTCAGAACTTTTACTTCGATCCTGTTACCGGAGAGCGTCTCGGCGGCGGAACAAAACAGGGATTTTCGGATACATCGTGCTGGTCACGCGGTCAGGCTTGGGGTGTTATGGGTACACCGTTTACGTATTCGTATATGCATAACAATGAAATAATGGATAAATACATAAAAATCGCAGATTATTATTTGGCGCATCTTCCGGAAGATTATATTCCGTACTGGGATTTGTCTTTTACGGATGGAGATGAACCGCGCGACAGTTCTGCAGGGGCAATAGCCGTTTGCGGACTTTTGGAGGCGTGCCGCGTTATGCCGCTTGACGAAGAACATAAAAAGCGTTATTATAATGCAGCATGCAAAATTATGGAGGCACTTATTGACAAGTGCTCTACCAAAAATGACGAAAAATCAAACGGCCTTTTGTTCCATGCAACTTATTATTATGCCGGCAATCTCGGTATTGACGAGTGCAATATTTGGGGTGACTATTTCTACATGGAAGCTCTTATGAGATTTTTAAACCCCGATTGGAAAATGTATTGGTAATAGCATGTGAAAGCATCGGGCATTTTAGGTTAAGGAGGAAGCTTTAAATGAACGGCAAAAAAACTTGGATAATACCCGATGGGTATATGAACCCTACGAAAAACGGTGATTTTAACAGCCATGAAGCAATTTGTGTGCTTAATCTTTCCGGTAAGGATGCACATATAGATATAAAAATCTTCTTTGAAGACAGAGAGCCGCTTTGCGGATTTAAGGCGGAATGCAAAAACGAAAGAACAAATCATATTCGCCTTGATAAAATTGTTTCGGAAAATGGAGATAAAATTCCGTTTGGAATAAGCTATGCGGTGCTTGTTGAGAGCGACACCGACATTGTTGTACAGCACAGCCGTATGGACGTAAGCCAGGCTGAAATGGCGCTTATGAGTACGATAGCTTACTAAAATCATGGGATGTAAAAATCGGCCTCGTCAACAACTTCCTGATCCTCGGCTGCGCCTACATGCTCATCATGGGGGCGTCTTCGCTCTATCTGAAG